>JAYTTH010000140.1:0-8067 GCA_043745515.1 Pseudobdellovibrionaceae bacterium
TGCTTGGTATTTTATTGCTGGCGGAACACTAAACGGCGTTTTGGTGCTTGGGCTTTTTTTCCTTTTTCCTTTGGTTACTCAGCGAGTGAGAATTTCTAAAACCTACAGTTGGGTTGTGGGCTTTGAAGCTCAACTGGCGCGAATGCAAAAAGTAAAAAAGGTTATCCGATTTTATTCACAACAAGCTCGGCTAGAAAAAAGCCCTTTGTTGTCCTCTTTTTTAGAATCCGACCGCGGAATGTCCTTTGATAACGCGCTAAAAGAATTAAATAAGATAATTGGGGCTATGGGGCTAAGGCAAAACTTTATTTTGTATGGAATCGTTCATGCCTTAGTTCCTTGGGATTTTTATTGGACTGCCCGGGCTGAATCATTGCGCCTCAAACTTGAAACTGTTTATATGCGATGGCTGCAAGATTTAACAGAATTTGAGGCTTACGCTATGCTCGCTGAATATTCACAAAATATAGTGAATAGCACTTGGCCGGTTATTAAACCGGGGGCGGCTTCATTGAAAGCAATTGATGTACGTCATCCTTTGATTCCGGTTCAAGTAATGGTTCCAAATGACGTGGAATTGAATCCGATCGATAAAAAATGCCTCCTTTTGACTGGGTCCAATATGTCAGGCAAAAGCACTTTCTTAAGAACTTTGGGCATTAACATCATGTTAATGAGAATGGGCTCAAAAGTGCACGCTCTGGTGTTTGAATCTTCGCCTTTTCAAGTTTTAACATCCTTAAAACGGGTGGATTCTTTAGAAGAGTCCCTTTCTACGTTTTATTCTGAAGTGAAAAATTTAAAAGATATCCGTGACCAATCGATTTCGCATTTGAGTTTGTATCTTATAGACGAAATTTTTCGAGGCACCAATAATCGAGAGCGCTTGATTGGAGCGCAAAAATATATTAAAGCCTTATTACAGTCGCCAAGTCTTGGTTTGGTGACGACACATGACCTAGAATTGTCCCAGATGGATCAAGAATATAAAAATCTAGTCAATGAACATTTTGCTGACTCGATCGAAAACGGGAAAATGGTTTTTGACTATAAAAAGAAAATGGGACCGTGCCCTAGTACCAACGCGCTAAAGGTTATGGAAATGGAAGGTGTTTTTTGAAAACAACGGAGAAAAATCAGTTTGATGAATTGAAAAAGCAGCTTTCAATCTGGATAAGTCAATCCTTGGCTAAAAACTCCGACGTGGTTTCAACTGGAATTGATGTAGGCGAATTTTCAATCTACGAAATGTTAGTTGAACCGCCGCAAAAGGAAATGGGCGATTTAGCTTTAGGTCTTTTTGTTTTTGCGAAGGCTTTGAAAGCAGGACCTCCTGTTATTGCCGCTAAATTAGTGAAGGAATTTGGCTCGAGTGATTTATTTTCAGTTCAAAGTGCCGGTCCGTATTTGAATTTTAGTTTCTCGAATGCCGCTTTTGCCAAATGGGTTTTGAACCCAATATTAGACTCGACTTTTTTTTCAAGGCCCATGTATAAAAGTTCGCCGCGAACTATGATAGAATTTTCGCAGCCAAATACCCATAAAGAATTGCATGTAGGCCATATGCGGAATTTGTGTTTAGGTGATTCTCTTGTGAAACTATTAAAATTTTCTGGACAAGATATTGTGACTTCTTCTTTTCCTGGTGATGTGGGAACTCATGTCGCAAAATGTTTATGGTATTTGAAATTTCACAACAAAGAGCAGGAGCCATCGACTGGAAAAGGAGAATGGCTGGGGCGAATGTATTCGGCAGGCCACAATAAACTAGAAAGTGAAAAAGGACAGGCGTTAGAGGATCAAAATCGAGCCCAACTCACCGAGATATTGAAACAACTAGAAACCAAATCTGGCGAATTTTTTGATCGATGGAAACAAACTCGGGAATGGTCGATTCAGCTGATGAATAGTGTCTACGACTGGGCCGCAGTTAAATTTGACATTTGGTACTGGGAGTCCGACGTCGATAGCGCGTCTGTTGCCTTGGTTAAAGATTTATTTAAACAAGGCAAACTGATAGAATCCAAAGGAGCCGTTGGGATGGATCTTACGGAATCCAATTTGGGTTTTTGCATGTTATTGAAGTCTGACGGAACGGGTTTGTATGCAAGTAAAGATGTAGAATTGGCTCGCCGGAAGTTTACGGAACACAAGATTGAAAAATCGATATACGTAGTGGATTTGCGCCAGGCCCTGCACTTTCAACAAGTGTTTAAGGTTTTAGAAGCCATTGGATTTGAACAGGCTAAAAACTGCTTTCATTTACAATACAACTTTGTCGAACTACCAGATGGGGCAATGAGTTCGCGTAAAGGCAATATCGTTCCAATAATGGAATTAATTAATAAGATGGAAGCAAAAATAGTGACTGATTATTTAACACGTTATAAGGATGAATGGCCTGAAAATGAAATCACCGAAACATCTAAACGAATTGCCAAAGGGGCAGTAAAGTACGGGATGCTTCGGCAAGATCCAGGGAAAAAAATAGTATTCGATATGACTGAATGGCTGCGCTTGGATGGTGAAAGTGGACCATTTATTCAATATTCATTTGCCCGGATTCAAAGTTTAATTCAAAAAGTAGGAATTCAAACAAAGGATCTAGACTCAATTGCCTGGCATTCACTGAAGGAAAAACCAGAGCGAGATTTAATTCAGTTTTTATCTTATTTTCATCACTATGTTTTTTTATCAGTTGAAAATTACAAACCAAGTACGCTGTGCAGTTATTTGTACGATTTAGCAAAGCGGTTCAATTATTTTTATCACGAATGCCCAATTTCCCAGGCGCCAGATGAATCTTTGAAAGAAGCACGACTGAATTTAGCGCGGGCAACGGCGATCGTTTTAGAAAAAGGTTTAGCCCTTTTGGGAATTCCCGTACCAAATCGAATGTAATATTCTGGTGTAATTGATAGTTTGTACGCCCGGACTATATTTTTGAAAGCATTGGTTTTTTTGCAACTATCATAAACATATCATGGGTGTTAAATGCGATTCTTTTTCGAGTAAAGGAATTTGCTTTAACATTCAGGCCAATTCGCTGCAAAAAATATTTAATAGAGAGTGGTTTTTTATAGTATAAAATGGATTCAATATTAAATCCAAGCGATGTTAATAACCTAGCAAGAGATTTGGGCGAAAAATGTACTAAATGAAATCTCATAAGCCAGGGGTATCGTTTACCAAGTATTTTAGCAAAAATAGAATCAATATCGTGAGTTGAAATGGCTAAAAATCCCCCAGGATTAAGTAGGTCAAATGTTTTTTCAAGGCTTAGGCGGGGATCAGAAAGATGTTCGATCACATCCCAAATGGTAATAAGGTCAAATTTTGAATTCGCCAGATCATATTTTTCAAAGATTCCCTGGTGAACTGCGCAGCCAACTCGGGTCCTAGCATAATCAGCGGCCCATTTTGAAGGTTCAATTCCAGTTACTTGGAATCCAACATTTTTTGCTTCCTCTAAGAAAATACCTGCATAACAACCTATATCCAATAATTGTCCTTTGGTAACAAAAGGAACCAATTCATTTAAATGATCTTTAAAATTAAATGATCGCTCTTCCCATGACGCAAGATAATCGGTATCAATCACATCAGCACACAGTTCTTCCAAATTTGAATCTATAGGATCCATATACAACACCTGACAATCTGAACAGATATAGAGATCATGATATTGGCCATATCCAGTATTTGTGCCGACATAGTCATGATATGTGGCCTTCCTATTTTTAATTGTGGAAGAATATTTTAATAGGCGCTTGGATCCTGAACAGGCGGGGCAAGCATTTCTAAGATCAAGATTTGCAAACATTTGAGATTATACCTTTCCTTTCAGCTTTTCGAAGAAAAAGGGAGCCAAAATTGAAAAAAAAAGTGCCGAAAAAATATAAATATAGTAGGGGATAAAATGAGAAAAATTTAATGTTTCTTTTGAAAGGTCATTTATTTGACTGCCAATATAAGCATAGAATATCGCTGCTGGAAACATTCCTAGTGCGCCTGCTAAAATATATTTTATATCATGGATTGAGGTAACGCCTAAACAAAAATTGGCAACGGGCAAAGGAATAAAGGGAAATATTCTAATTTGCAATAAGGTCATAAGTTCATTTTTGGAAATTTGATTGTTAATTTTATCTAGGTAAAAGCTGTATTTTTGCGCAATTATTTTTTGCCCAAGAAATCGAGCCCATTTGAAAGCCAAATACGAACCGAATAAAATACTTAAGTGAGCTAAAAAAGCTCCAAAATAAAATCCAAACAACCACCCTGACAATACTTTGGTTACAACGCCCAAAGGAATATTTATAAAACAAATCAAAATACAAAATAGGATAAAAATTGGAGTCTTATATGGACTTACTTTGAGGGATTCTGCGGCTTCTAAAATTTTGTCTAAAGGGAAATTCAATCCAGCAAACAATGCCCAAATGGAAGCTCCTAAAAAAAGTACAAGGCCAGCAGATTTAAACACATTGCAAGTAAACCAAAGGGCTTTGTCTGAAGCAAGACCAATTTTGTTCTTCCCTTGTGTAGTCCTCAAAATGTCACTTTGTCGTCTTTTTTAATAGGCAGTCGATCCTAACTCAAATAGATCAACAATCTGGTCGGGATCAATTATAGCTAGGTTGAAGAGTGTGAACGACGTTTTAGTTGAAAATGAGGATTTGTATGCGATTTCATTCACCGATCATATTTGGGTTTTTAGTTATTTCTTTTTTTTGTAAGCCAGTCAGTGCGCAGGAAACCCGTTTGCAATCAATGCCAATACTACAGACAATTGAAGAGTTCTCAGTGCTCATTCATAAGCCTCATATTGATTTCCTTCATCTTCAGAAGTCCCTTGATACATTGTATTCTTCGCTTGAAAAGCTTGATCCGGCGACCATCAATATTGCAGATATTTCTCGAAGCACGAATCAGATTATTCGCGCTTCAACTTTGTTCCGAGATGAACTCATTCAAAAAATTCCAGATTGGAAAGCCAAAAATGTATGGTCTGATAAATCTGAAACAACAGTCAGAAATATCACTCGAGCACTACGTTATTTAGAGGATTCTATTGGCGAGCATTCTTTAGGTATGGGCGATTCAAAACAAAAGCCTTTGGGCCTGCGTGCATTCACCGGCGGAGAACCATTTGTGATTTCTCAAGATGGAAGCTTTTTTAATCCAGATAAAAGCTTTAGAGCAGGTGATGTTATTTTAATGCGTGGATCTTCTGAAGTCAGCGCTGCCATTGCTCGAATTGGCGTTGTAAATAGTCAATTTAGTCACGTAGCCATGGTTACAAAAGATCCTAAAACTGGGGTTTTATATTTAGCTGAATCGATCATTGAAAAAGGCGTAACGATTTCACCTCTAGAGGATTTTATAAGTAAAGGAATCGCGCGAGCCGTTGTTTATAGAAATAGCGATTCAGATCTAGCGGCCAAAGCCAGCGAGAAAGCTTGGGAACTGACTCACGATGGAAACCAGCATTTGTATGATTTTACTATGGATACCTCTGACGAAGCAATGTTACTCAAAGCAGATTCTCCATTTTTTTGTTCAAAATTAATTAAATATGCGTTCCAATCAGTTGACCCAAGTTTTAAAATGCCAATGTTCGAAACTAAAATTAACCCGATTAATCGTGATTTCCTGCGAAGTATTGGTGTTGCCGATACGAAGACAACTGTATTTGCCCCCTCAGATATGGAGCTAGATACTCGTTTTCAAGCAGTAGCGGAATTTCGAGATTTTTCGAAAACGTCAACAGCCCGATTGTATGATACGATAATGGACAAGGTTTACGAATGGCTTGACGAAGGCGGTTCTTTCAAGAAAAATAGAATGCTTGAAATTATTTCTCGTGTTGGTCATAATCTTTCAAAAATCGGTTTTTTGAAAAAATTAGCCTGGAAAATGGGATTGCCAATTGCTCCGCATGTGGGTCCCAAAGTTTTAGAGGCCGTCATAGCCTTGCGCCTGATTAGGGGACCTTTATTGAAGGAATTGCAACCTATCATTGATATTTATGTATCTAAGTACGGCGTGGTTCCACCACCTCGAATCATTTCTTCTTGGTTAGATGATATTCGATTAAGAAACACAAATAAGGCATTTAAATACATTGCGATTGGTCCAACCAAATCGACCGCCATAAGTTGTTTACGTTTTTACTAAAAACTACTTAACCCTGGTTCGCATTCGTGAAAGACTTATCGAATGCAGCTGGGCAATAAAGCGAATTCTTTAAAAAAATTGACGGACTATGGACTTTTAGTTCCTGCTTTTCAAGTCGTGGGCAGTGAAATTTTTAGAGATCTTCGAAAAAAACACAATCGTGCAGGCTTAGTTTCTGAATGGCTTGAAAATAAAATTAGAATTGATTCAGAAAAAACCTACGCTGTCAGATCCTCGGGAAATAAGGAAGATTCCGTATCCGCATCTTTTGCGGGGCTATTTACTACCTATTTGGATATTTCAGGAAAAAAAAATATTGTCGAATCTATATTGCAATGCTGGGATGCTGTCGATTCGGATCGGGTTAAATCATATTGCGGCCAAAAAGGAATTGATCCAAATAGTTTAGAAATGTCAGTCATTATTCAAGAATATATTGAAGGTGATTTTTCGGGAGTTGCCTTTACCATGAACCCGCAAAATGGACATGAAGACCAAATGATTGTAGAATTGGCCTTAGGAAGTGGTGAAAAATTAGTGTCCGGGCAAGTCAATCCCGATTTTTTTGAAATTCAAGTATCGTCAGATTTGATTTCAGTGTTAACCGAACGCAAAGAGCAAAACATTTTCAATTCAGATTCACATCGGGATCAGTTTTTAGCTGAACTTGTGGCCAAAATGAAGATGATTCAATCTCATTTCAAGGCGCCTCAGGATATTGAATTTACTGTCAAAGCAGGACAGGTATATTTTCTTCAATCTCGGCCAATTACATTTTTTAATTTTGATAAATTTGATTCCGTATGGACAACTGCTGATTTTCGCGACGGGGGAGTTTCTTCCGCAGTTGTATCGCCTATTATGTGGTCTTTGTATGGAAATGTATTTAAGCATTCCATGGAAGCCTATTTTCGATATTTAGGGCTTTTAAAAGCATTTCCTAAAGAGAAACTTGTTTGGTTTCGAGTTTTATTTGCAAAACCATATTGGAATGTAGAACTAGTAAAACTTGTTCAGCTGCAATTACCAGGATTTCGCGAAGACACATTTGATCAGGATTTGTCGATACCTAGGGTCTATGAAGGACGCGGGCGAGAATCTGGCTGGGGAATGAGAAAAATAATTAAAGCCATTCCTGTATTGTTAAAAATTAACTTCGGTTTTGGAACTCAGGAAAAAATTGCGAATGATTGGATAGCCAAATTTCATATTTCCGAAAAAAAATGGCAAGCCATTGCGTGGCCGCAGTTAACCGATGCCGATTTTATGTCGCGATCCAAGGAGTTATATGCAGAACATTTTAAATTAGAGTGTGACTATTTTACGACTATTTACAATGCATCAAATGCTAAAATGTTTTTTTTAGAAACTCTAACGGCCACGCAAAAAAAGGTGAATGATCTAAATTACCCTGAATTGATCAAAAGTAAGTCTTTGATGTCGGTATTAAATCCCCTTATTTCCCTTCAGGAAATCGCAGTAAAGATTCAAGAAGACACCGTCTTAACTAAATCAGTTCTCACCGCGCTTGATAACTTGCAGACTGCGGCGCAAGCTGAAAAAGTCCATAAACAGGTTTTGGAGTTGTGCCCAGCGGTGGCGGGCGAAATCGAGAGTTTTTTTGAAAAATATTATCATCATAGCACGAAAGAGCTTGATTTAAGAGTGCCCCGCTGGGGCGAGGATAAAACATTTTTTTATCAAACGTTGAAATCGACGCTGGCAAGTCCAATCCGATCGGGGCTTAAATCAAACGAGCAAGGTAATCCAAGTGTTATTAGGCTTGAACAGTATTTTTCAAAAAATTTGGTATCGAAGATTTTGAATCGAAAGTCCTTTTATAACAGACTAGAGAGATTGAAAAAGTTTTTATGGCTGCGTGAGGAA
>JAYTTH010000141.1:0-2199 GCA_043745515.1 Pseudobdellovibrionaceae bacterium
TATGTGGCTCGCGTCCTCATTTTTGGGAAACTATTTGGCCGGAATTTTAGGAATGCTTTATAGTAAAATGTCACAAAACGAATTTTTCATGGTTTTCGCTGTATTGGGAGTTGGAATTGGCCTTTTCTTTTTAGTCGCGGATTCAAAACTCAAACATATTATAGGCAAGGAAGTTTAAACTAACCTCATTTGCCATCTTTCTTTAGGAGTGATTTCAATAACTCTACGGGGCCTGCTGAAAAGCGAGGCCTTGTTTGAATAGCAAAGTAGTATGGATACAGGCTAAATCCATTTTTAAGCTCATAGGATTCCAGTATTAATTTCGTTTTTCCAACTTTAAACGGATGCGGCTGTGGCGGCATCTGTCCTGAAACCACACGGAGTTTTATTGCCTCGCCTTTTTTTGAGGTTATTAGATATTCCACTGTTGTAATTGAAGCTGTAACTGGCGCAGGCGGGCTTTCTTTTTCACCAAGGCATAAAAATCAAAATCTTTGAATTGAAATTTGAAATCTTCAATAATTGGAATCGCAGAATTAAATTTCGGGTCGAGTAAACTTTGTATTTCATTTGAAAGTTTAGATTCGGTATCGCTAGTTTCAGAATAAATTCCGGTGTTAGGAGTTTTAATTTTTCCCCTATAAAAATCAACCTGATCGCAATGGTTCTCTTTGTTACAAAATTTTAAAGACCAAGTTACCGTTTCTTCTGAAAAACTTTTCATTTTTTCATCTGCATCCAGCGGCAAAGCCGAAATAGTCTTAAAAAGGCGGAAAATATATTTTTTGTCTTTTATTTCAGGCAAAATAGAAATGGGGTTTTTTGATGCTAGGGTTGATTTTGAAATAACTAAAGACGTGTGTTGATCAAATTTGAACCATTTCTTGCTCATTGTAGCTAACTCCTTAGCATAAATTGAATTGTTGGTTGCGAGTGAAACGACGACAAGAAATACTGCGTGGAACAATTTCATTCAAACTCCGATAGTCTAAAGCTATCAAGTTAGACTTGATTAGCCAAAGATATTCAAAAACCTCTTTTGGTTTATCTGACTTTGGTTTTGCCGGGTTTAAATCCGCTTTAGAAAACAGTTAGTCGCTCGGTTAGAAAAAACAGAAATGCACACAGTGGCAGTGCAAAGCCATACCCGGCGGTAACTGACCATCCCCCATACGAAAATGCCCACGCCCCAACAGCGGAGCCAGTTGCTCCGCCAATAAAAATAGTAGCTATGTACAAAGCGTTTAGTCGGCTTCGTTGTTCGGCATCCAGTGCGAAAATGGCTCTTTGTCCTAAGACTAAATTGGCGCTGACCCCTGCATCCAGTAATATTGCTGAAACTACCAAAGCCAATAGGGAAAGCCTGCTTCCGGGCTCAAAAATATGGCTTAGTAAAAATGATACAGAACAAGAAATCAATGCTAATGCTGTTGCGAATTGTCCAAACCCGTTATCGGCTGCGCGGCCGGCAAAGGGGGCCGATACGGCACCCGCCACACCAACCAGTGCAAAAATCGCGATTTTGGTTTGGGTGAAATTAAAATCTGGCCCGGCTAAAAATAATGGAATGGCCGTCCAAAACAAGCAAAACGCACCAAATACAAAGGCTTGATAAATTGCCTTACGGCGCAAAAGAGAAGTCGTCAAAAATAGACGAATCATAGAAACCAGAAGAGCACGATATCGAATATTTTTATTTGGCGGCTGTCTAGGGGGAAGCCAGTAGAATAAAACAAATCCGAGCAGTGTCATCATCACAGATGAAACAACAAAAACTGCGTGCCAAGAAAATAGATCCGTCAACAGACTCGCCGTGGGCCGTGAAAGCATAATTCCCAACATGAGTCCACTCATAAGGCTGCCGACCATTTGTCCCCGTTTTTCTTCAGGTACGAGATGCGCAGAATAAGGAACAATGATTTGAACGGTTGAGGCGCCTAGCCCTGTTGCGAAAGCGGCTACAAAATAGGGCAACAAAGCTGTCGAAAATGCTAATCCCAATAAACCAATGATTGTAATTCCAATCATTATCAAAACTAGGCGTCGATTTTCAACGATATCCCCAAGAGGAACGACTAATAAAACCCCCAAGCCATAGCCAACTTGGGTTAAGGTGACAACCAAACCCGCAGCGCTCGACGAGAGGCCCAGTGCCTGACTTATCATCGCCACAAGTGGCTGAGCATAATATAGATTGGC
>JAYTTH010000142.1:0-8036 GCA_043745515.1 Pseudobdellovibrionaceae bacterium
ACCGTCCAATCAACCCAATCTTGTTTGGTTACGGAAACAAAATCTTTTCCGATAAAAACTTTTGAAGTCCAAGGAAAGCCAAACAATTTAGAGGCTAACGGCGAAACTTCTGCCTCTTGTGGCGATGAAAATTCATGAGTTTCTCTAACTAAAACCTCAGGAAAAATAAATTTATAAGTTGAAGGATTAGGTGTCGATTCATAGCGCACTTTGTTTTCAGGGTGGTTTGTCTCTGTCGGCATGGGTCCTCGCAATTTGAGAAGCTAATGGATCGGCCCTGTATTGGGCACCATTGGTTTAACTGGGTTTTTATCCATATTTCAAGACAAATATATCCACTGTGTTAATTCCCTAAAATATTGATTAAAATCATTATCCTGAATAGTTTAAACTCGTTCAATTTTACAATAGGAGATTATATGACCCCGCGAGTGCGTGAAATTTTAGGCTGGTACGGATCTGATAATGTTGGCGTGTTAACAAACTTAGCTCGTTTGATGAACACCGGAAAACTTAAAGGAACTGGAAAATTGGTTATATTGCCCGTTGACCAGGGATTCGAGCACGGTCCAGCACGCAGCTTTGCTAAGAACCCAGACGGGTATGATCCCGCTTATCATTTTGAACTAGCTATTGAGTCTGGATGCAATGCTTATGCAGCGCCCTTGGGTGCCCTTGAAGTTTGTGCTCGAGATTATGCGGGCGAGATTCCTCTTATTTTAAAAATAAACAATTCGGAAACTCTATTTTCAAACAAGGCTCCGATTTCAGCCTTAACATCAAGCGTGGATGATGCTTTGCGCTTGGGCTGCGCCGGGATTGGTTTTACCATTTATCCAGGGTCTGCCTTACGCAAAGAAATGTACGAAGAAATCGCAATCGCATCACGTGAAGCGAAAAAAGCTGGTTTGGCTGTTATTATTTGGTCTTATGCTCGGGGCGAGCAGATTTCAAAAGATGGCGAAACTGGTATTGACGTAATTGCTTACTCGGCGCATTTAGCGGCTCAGCTTGGGGCGCACATAATCAAAGTGAAACCGCCGACTGCTCATATTGAACAAGAGGCGGCTAAAAAAGTCTATGAAGCCCAAGGAATTAAGGTTAGCAATTTAGTGGATCGAACACGTCATGTTGTACAAAGCTGCTTTAATGGAAAACGTATTGTTATTTTTTCTGGTGGCGAAGCAAAATCAACTGACGCTTTGGTTGAAGAAGTTAGGCAATTGGCACAGGGTGGGGCTTTTGGCAGTATTATGGGCCGAAATGCATTTCAGCGTCCCAAAAAAGAAGCCATTCAATTGTTAGGGCAAGTGATGGAAGCGTTTGCTGGAAAAAATTTAAATTAAAATAGGGATGTCACCTGTGATTAAAAACTGGGTTCTGGGCTTATTTGGCATGGTAGTTTCAACAATCGTGGGTTGCACAATTGAGCCTACCAAAATTACTGAAACAAAAACAGTGCAGACTAATTTTCAAGAAATTCGCACGCAGCTGACTCAAAACACTGTTATTTTAGATACACGTGATGCGGTCGAATTCTATGCCAGCAAAGTGCCAGGATCTATTTTAGTTGAATGGAAAGATTTTTCGGTGCGATTGGAAAATGCAAACGGTTTGTTGGATCCCGATCCTTTGAACATTACTCGAAGACTAGCGCTTTGGGGTATTGGAGCGGATACGAGTGTTATCGTGCTTGGAAAAAAACTAGATCCTAAGTTTGGTCGTGTGGCCTGGATGTTAAAGGAAATGGGCGTTGCGAACGTAAAAACGTTTAACTTTGATTTGTTTAAACGGGAAGTATTTGGATTGAATGAAACGCCACCCGTGAATAAGGATATTTGGATGCCGGTTGTGGACACCCGATCAGAAATTAAATTTGATGAATTTCAAAGAATAATTTTCCCGTTCAACTATCAATTCAAATTCTATACGCTTTCTCGATTGGACGAAAAGGCCGGATTACGAGTGGGCCGATTTAAAAATTCCAAAATTCATTTTGTAGACGTGCGCTCGGAAAAAGAGTTTGCTGAAGAGAGTTTGAAGACGTGGGACCCTAGTTTTCCTCTAGAATCTGTACCTTGGGAACAATTTTATTTAAGTGAAGGAATCGTTAACTTTGAATTTAAAAAAGTGTTGCAGACCAAAGGTATTTTGGAAGATGACGTTGTAATTTTAATTTCCAATCAAGGCGTGCGATCTGGAGCCGCCACTTTTGCAATGCGGGAAATGGGCTACACAGAATCGAAAAACTTTTCCGGTGGGTACAGCTATCTAAAAAATTCCATGGTTTTGGAAAAACAAATCAATTCCGCCTTTTTTGAAAAAGAGAAAAAGAAGCAAAGCCGACGTAAAAAATCAAAAAAGAAAAAATAATTATCAACTTAGTTTTTATCGACTTTGGGGTAATCAACTTCAGAAATCCCGAACACGTTATCCTGAACCACGTTAAATACATTTGGCCCTTCAGATCTTGGGCGTTTTGATAGGCTAAAAGATATCGAGCTTCAGCTAAGAAGCAGCGACTTGAATTTTAAATAAGACCGAGTGCATGGCGCGAAGCATATCGGGATCATATCGCCCGGCCAGTTTGTCCCTCATCATGGTTAGGGCTTCAAAAGGCTTCATCGGAGCATTGTAGGAACGCTGAGTGGTCATCGCGTCGTACGTATCACAAATCGCAACAATACGTGCGTGAGGGTGAATTTCAGGGCCAGTGATCTGCTGTGGGTAGCCGTTTCCAGCCCACGATTCGTGGTGTTCAAAACACGAAGCTTTGATGGCATCGGATATTTTTGGATTTTGATTCAGAATAATTAAACCATATTGGGGATGTCGCTTCATTTGTTCCCATTCGGCATCGTCCAAGGGTCCCTTTTTACATAATATCTCGAGAGCCACGTTTCGCTTGCCGATATCATGAAATAGGCAACCGACCCCTAATTCTTCAAGGTCCTTTGGGTTGAAGCCCAAAACTCGGCCCAGTCCCAATGCGTAAATACTGACATCCAAAGAATGATTATAAGTGTAAAAATCATGTCCAGAAAGACTTAATAAATAGCCGACGCTTTCTGGCGCGTTGTCCATGAAATTTATAAAATCAGTGATAATGGGTTTCGATTCATCGAGCGCCTTATTTACATCCGGATTTTCAAAAAGATCCTCCATAATTGCGATTGAGGATTCTCGTAAAATAAGTGCCTTGTCTTTGTTGTCAATTTCAGTTGAATTAATTTCGGCTTTAACCCAGGCACGATAGGTGTCTCTATCGGTCAATTTAACGAAAAAGGAATTTCCGTTGTCTTTAGCATGCATCGTTTCAATTTTATCTAATTGTAAGGCATCGCCCGCTTTACGGTAGAGCACCATTCGACTGTCAACATAGACATAGATGTCAAAGGTAGTGATCTTTTCTGGTCTGAGGGTGCTTAGTCGGATTCGAAAAAATTGATTGATGTCCATTCCTTATTTAATCATTATTGAAATTTAAAAACTAGAGACAAATGTCCAGAATAGTTTTAATTTATTGTTGATGAAAGAAGCGCGAACCAATGGATTCTAGTAAACCAAGAGTCAACCCGATGAAGGGCAAAACACCTCCGTTAGAACTTAAGACTCCGGTCCAGTATTTAAAGGGAGTCGGGCCAGCTTTGGGGGATATTTTGTCAAAGAATGGGGTGAAAACGGTCAAGGATTTGATCGAAATTTACCCCCGAACCTATGAAGATCGTCGCAGCGGAATTAAAATTAATCAGTTAAAACTAGATCAATTGGTGAGCTTGAAAACCCAACTCGTCAAAGTCCAAGCCATCCCTTTGGGGCGAACCAACCGACGTATTTATGATATCACACTTCAAGATTCAACCGGGGCGATCCACTGCAAGTTTTTTAGGGTACCCTATAAAGGGTATTTTGAACGATTTAAACCATTTCAAGAAATTCGCGTGGTTGGTAAAGTGATTGAATACCGCGGACGACTTGAATTTCATCATCCTGATCTGCGTGACATTGATCCCGAAGAAGAGCTTCAAGATGAGGTCATTCCTGTTTACGTTGAAATGGAGGGCATTAGTAGTTTCAAGTGGCAAAAATTGATACGATTTGCACTTTCAGAATTGGCAAAAAATAGAGAGAATCTGAAGTTTGATGCTATTCCTTTGTCCATCCGGCAAAAAGCAGAATTGAAGGGTTATATGGATTCGATTAAATCGGTTCATTGTCCTGACAAAGATAAATATTTAGAATTTATAGAAATGAAAAGCGCTGCTCATCGACGATTGATATTTGAAGAATTTTTTCTACTTGAGGTGTTTTTATTTTCGAAAAAACTGGGATTGCAAAACGAAAACTCACCGATTTACAAATCCCAAGGTAAGATTAAAAAAAATGTAATTGCGAGTCTTCCTTTTCAGCTTACCAAAGGTCAGCTCAATGCCGTTAAGGATATTGAATTCGATTTTTTAAAAGGCCATCCTATGCATCGGCTGATCCAAGGAGATGTCGGTTGTGGAAAAACACTGGTTGCCTTTTTAGCCGTCATTTTAATGAAAGAAAATAGTTATCAAAGTTGCATAATGGTTCCAACCGAGATTTTGGCCGAACAACATTATAAAAATGCCCTTAATTATTTATCGGAACACGGATTAAATATTGCGATTTTGACGGGTAAGACAAAAGCAAGTGAACGACGAGATATATTTGAAAAGCTGGCCTCAGGCCAAATTGATTTGTTGATAGGTACTCACGCATTAATTGAAGATGAAGTGCGCTTTAAAAGTTTAAGCTTAGTTGTGATTGATGAACAACATCGTTTTGGCGTCAATCAACGCGCAAAATTAAAAGCCAAAGGGTCCTCTCCGCATTTTCTAGTTATGACAGCGACCCCAATCCCAAGAACGTTGTCTATGACCGTGTTTGGCGATTTAGATGTGACATTAATCAAAGACCTTCCTCCGGGCAGAATGCCAATTCAGACGCGAGCTATTTTTCAAAATAAACAATCCCAGGCATTGGATTTTTTGAAACAACAAATTGAAAAAGGTCGCCAAGGGTACATTGTTTTTCCATTGGTTGAAGAAAGTGAAAAAATTGATTTAAAAAATGCAACGGAAGAATTTGAACGATTAAAGAACCTTTGGCCTAGCATACGGTGGGCCCTTTTACATGGGAAAATGAAATCGGCAGAAAAAGAAGAAACCATGTTAGCGTTTAAAAATAGAGAATTTGATGTACTTGTATCCACAACCGTTATTGAGGTCGGTGTGGATGTGCCGAATGCAAACATAATGATAATAGAACATGCCGAACGATTTGGACTGTCACAGCTGCATCAGTTACGAGGGCGGGTGGGAAGAGGCGAGCATAAAAGCTTTTGTGTTTTAATTATGGGTTACGCGGTAAACGAAGTATCTAAAGAAAGGGTCAGTTTTATGGAAAAAAGCACTGACGGATTTGAAATAGCTGAATTTGATTTAAAAATTCGCGGACCCGGTGAATTTTTAGGAACCAAACAATCGGGATTAGTTAGTTTTAAAATAGCCGATTTGATGAAGAATCAGGATATTTTAATCGAAGCAAGAACCTTAGCTTCGGAGATATTAAATGCAGACCCGACGTTAGTTAAAGCTGAGAATAGTTTTATAAAACAGCATCTTCAAAATAAAAAAGATGCTGATTTAGGATAGAGTTAATACTTTGACTGAGATTCCCAAGAATACTCGGGCTCTGGTGGTAAATATTTTAGAAAGTTGATTAGATCTTCTTTCAATTTTAAATCTTCAATTGGATCCTCACTTAGTTTTGTACCCCAATTGTGGCCTAAATTAGAATTCCCAACTTCGTTTGTGGCAAAACAGATATGTTCTTCACGAGGCTTCTTTTTATCGCACGGCACATCACTGCCTTCCGGCCGTTCCCAATTTTTTAAACCAAGATTTTTTGGATCAAATTGGTTGGATTCAACGTTAAAGAATTTAGGTCGCTTAGTATCCGGGGTTAAAAGCAACATCATATTTGGTACCGATCCATTGTGAAGATAGGGTGAAGTGGCCCAAACGCCTGAAAGGTGGCGTGCTTTGTAACCAAGTCCTATAGCACTCTGACCGTAATTATTACCTCGTTTGTTATCTTTAGAACCCAGCAAGGTATCGCGGAAAAATTCCAAGCCGCGAAGTTCGCGAAATTCCATTTCTGCCTGTTGGTCGCTTGGAATTCCATATGTGCTGTAGTACCGTGCTTTTATGGCTCCAACATCGTCGAAAATCTTGGTTTCAAAGGCAATGTTTTCTAGTTGGCGTGTCAATTTATTTTCAACTTTTACTGGGATAATAGCATTTTTAGCGGCATGTGGATCAGTGTTTGGGCTGAAGTTTTCGTAGCCACCAGATAGTGGAAGCATTCTGTATTCACGAAGTGAATTAGCAGGGCCCACGAACTTGTTACTTTCGTGGCAAGAAGCACATTGTTTAGTGTAAATATCGTGGCCTCGTTTCAAACGAGCTGGATCCGTATCTATTTCAAACTCAGAAAGATAGTGAACTGAATCATCTTTGTTTAGGACTGATTTAAAGACATCATTCCATTCCGGTACTTTAATTTTATGAACCAAGTGTTCTAAGCGATCTAAATTGTGAACATTGATATTGGTGTCTAACTTATCGCTTGTAATCACAGCGCCCAAACCTAACGCTTGACCGACATTGCGTAAAATAACTGAGTTTGAATTGCTATTATAATGCAAATTGCCCATATATTTCAAACCCCAAATCCAAGGCAACGATACGGGCGCAGTGTTGTCTACTGGGTATTCGCCTCTTAAAACTAAATTGGAAATTCGACCAAAGGCGTCTGTGCGGCCAAATCCTGGAATGGTTTCTTCCATTGGCGGTTTCATTCCCGTTCCCATAGTTGCCATGTATTTAATTTGGTAATCTAGATTACCTAGTTTATCTTCGGGTTTAAAGTTATAGGTTTTTCTAACCAGCAAGGCAAGGGCCTTACGAACGGCATCTCGAGCGTGGTATAATCGTTCGCGGTCTTGTTGTTTGGCAGCCTTAAACATCGTTAAGAGTTCGGCACCTTTGCATGTGAGCGACGATCTTAAAATCAAATTTCCAAGTGCCCCTCGGGTTTTAGATTCATTTGCTACTTCCTTACAAAAATATTCCATGACTTCTTTGGCATCTTTTTTAGGATTGATATGTGAAAGTTGGGGATTTTTAGCTTTGATATCAGCTAAAAACTCTTCCATGGCGTTTCCACGAACGAACATTACAATCGTTGACGCTATTAAATCTCGAAAAAATCCGCGCATATTTACAATTGCGGGGGCGCCTTGAATTCTAAATTCTGGAATTTCATGTTCAGAAGCTCGATTGGTTGCATAAGTAAGTGCACTCGAGTGACATAGGGCACAGTTGGTCCCAACCATTCGAATCGATTTAACTTTGTTGTTGTTAACGTCGGTCACTTCTTTAACTATCTGGTCTTCCTTTATCCATTCACCATTTGCATTTTCATATTTCAAAAAAGCATCGGCCGAATTTGAAACATCGCCAGTGCTATCAACCAAGGTGTTGTCTGTGCGTTGACTAGTCCAAGAAGCCGTTAGACCTACATAAGGAACTAAATATTTTATTTTTCGTGAAGTGCCTTTGGCCAATTTTACTGAGTCCAAAGAATGCGCTTTCATAAATCCAAAGTTTTTGTCCAAAGATGTGTGGAAAGGTACTGTTTTCTTGCCATCAGGATCGGCAAAAGAAAATGATTTTAAGGACATGAACCATTCATAGGGATAAACATCGGAGCCTTCCGATAAAGAATTGAAATCAGCAAGGTCATTTCCATCTAATCCAGAGGGAGTGTTCTTCACGCAGTTTCCGTTTTTATCAACTGCCGGCAATGAACTTGTTGTCAGTGGCCTTCCGTCATCGCTTTTTCCAAATTTGTAGACATGCGCTTGGCAGTCTTGACTTGATTGGGCCAAGGAAACCATCGGCATTGCAGACAAAAGTGCTAATGTGCTTAAAAACGTAAGTGTT
>JAYTTH010000143.1:0-2165 GCA_043745515.1 Pseudobdellovibrionaceae bacterium
GAATTCCTCAAAAAAGTGAAAATAAAACACCGATTCAAGATTTGATAAAAGAAGGCCAAGCCTTGCTTGTTCAGGTGGCCAAAGATCCACTTGGCACAAAGGGTGCTCGCTTAACGACACATATCTCATTGCCCGGCCGTTTTGTTGTTTATTTGCCGACTATTCGCCATTTAGGAATTTCGCGCCGAATTGAATCGGATGATGAACGTGAACGATTAAAAAGTTTAGTGCAAAAAATTAATCCTTTAGGTGGTGTTATCGTCAGAACGGCCGGTGAAGCGGCCTCTGAAGAGAATCTAAAATCAGATATAGATTATTTGGACCGCCTTTCCAAAGAGGTTTTAAAAAATTACGACAAAAAAAAGACCCCAGGCTTGGTCCATCAAGAAATTGAAGTCGAGCTACGTGCGCTTCGCGATTTAATGAGCGAAGAAGTTATTTGTGTTTGGGTGGATGACGGTGAGATCCATAAAAAAGTGAGCAAATTTGTAACTCAGCTGATGCCCAAATATAAGCAGAATATAATTTTGTATGAAGAACCTAAGCCTCTGTTTGATTTGTACGATGTTGAACTTGAGGTGTCCCGATCGCTTGATAGAAAAATATGGCTAAAATCGGGTGGTTACATAGTAATTGATGAGGCCGAGGCCCTAGTCGTCATTGACATCAATACAGGCCGTTTTGTCGGCAAAAAAGATTTAGAAGACACTATTTTAAAAACCAATTTAGAAGCCGTTAAAGAAATTGCCCATCAGTTAAGAATTCGAAACTGCGGCGGTATCATTATTATTGATTTCATCGATATGGAAAAAGAAAGCCATCGCGAAAAAATATTAGATGCCTTGAAAGAAGAAGTCCAAAAAGATCGGGGCAAAGTGAATGTGCTTTCCATGTCCTCACTAGGACTAGTGGAAATGACCAGAAAGCGCACTAGGCCTAGTTTGATCAAAACACTATGCGAGCCTTGCAACTACTGCGATGGGCATGGGTACATCAAAAGAAAGTCTACCGTTGCCAACGAGATCTTTCGAGAGCTCGAGCGCGAGATTGGGATGCTCGACAATTCCAAAAGCAGTTTCGTTGTTCATTGCCGCAGCGAGATTGTTGATTGGATTTACGAATTTGAGGGCAAAACCCTTGAGCAACTCGAAAAAAAGCTAAAGAAATCAGTTACTTTCAAAATTGAGCCCGCTTACCACATAGAACAATACGAACTATTTATTAAATAGGCAGCTTTACCAGAGGGCTTTGGAATTTTTTTTAATGGCTTTAAAATTTTGCGTGAGTTTGCCAAGATTTGCCGGTAGGGTTCTGTGATAATCTCATCAAACTATTTGATTAAAATATTGACAGGTTGTTATCGAAGTGGCAATTACTTCGAGGTTTAATCCTGAATCCTGTGGAGGATCATAATGTACGCAGTAATTAAAACTGGTGGAAAACAATACACCGTCAAGCCTGGTGATGTTGTTCAAGTTGAAAAATTGGAACAAATTTTAGGTTCAGAATTTGATATCGTAGAAGTTCTTGTTGTTGGTGGTGAAACCACTGTTATTGGTCAGCCTCTTGTTAAGGGCGCTAAAGTAACTGTTGTCGTTACAAAACAAGGTCGCGATCGCAAAGTAATTGTATTCAAAAAGAAACGTCGACATTCATTTCGTAAATTTAAAAATCATAAACAGCCTTTCACAGAACTTTTCGTTAAATCGATTACCTCTGATGGCAAAACAGCTACCACAGAATCGCAACCAGTAGTAACTGATATGGCAGCCGTTCGTGAACAACGAATTCAGGATAAAATGATCGCACGACAAGAAAAAGTTGAATCGATGGTTGGAAAGTCAGGCGGATCTGTTTCTGAAGACGATACAAAGGCATTAAAAGCCAAAAAGAAAACGTCAAAGAAAGTAGCTAAAAAAGCGGCTGGTAAAAAAACAGCTGGTAAAAAAGTAACTAAAAAAGTTGCTAAAAAAGCATCTAAAAAGACAACTAAGAAGTAATACGGGTCTGATTTAAGAGGAGTTAGTTATGGCATCGAAAAAAGCTGGTGGTAGTACCAAGAACGGTCGAGATTCAAATAGTAAACGCTTAGGTGTAAAACGATTTGGCGGCGAGAAAGTTTTAGCGGGAACAATTCTAGTAAGACAGCGTGGAACAACATTCCA
>JAYTTH010000144.1:0-7914 GCA_043745515.1 Pseudobdellovibrionaceae bacterium
CGAGACTTAACGCCAAAGATAATCCTCCACACTTAATTTTGCAGAATTATCTTGTGATTAATGAGACTTAATTTGATGCGTCATAGCTATTTAGGACGTAAGAAGGAGCTGGTAAACCTAGCCTAGAGTGGTTATTTCTGACTGACTCTTTCTACATAATCGCCCGAAGATGTATCGATACGCAAAACATCGCCTTCGTTAATATGTAAAGGCACATTCACTTTTAGACCACTTTCCAACGTCGCGGCCTTTGTAGCGCCAGTAACTCGATCCCCTTTAATTCCAGGATCTGTTTGGGCTACTTTCAAATTTACTGCTTTTGGAACATCCACAGCAACTGGCCTGTCGTTGTAAATTAAGATAACAACTTTTAAGTCCTCGTGAAGATAGTTTGTGGTTTCGCCTATTTCTGCAGCAGTCATGGTCATTTGCTCGTAATTGGTCTGGTCCATAAAATTGTAACCGTTTTCATCTTTATACAAAAACGTCATTTCCTTGTTTTCAACATTGGGAACTTCAAATTTTTCGCCCGATTTAAACGTCAGCTCACGGTTTTGACCGGTAAGAAGGTTTTTAAGCTTAGTTCGCGTGAACTGATTGCCTTTACCTGGCTTAACGTGTTGAAAATCCACGACTTGAAATGGGTTGTCTTCAAACAAAATTCTAAGACCTTTTTTAAAATCAGCTGTATCGTACATAATTCCCCCAATACCAAAGACTTAGTTATCAACAAATTCAAAACTTTCGTCAATAAAGAGTTTATTCGGCTAACACACGTACTCATTGGCCATATAAACCCGCCTGCTAGACTTAAATTTTCGGGTCAATAGCCGATAGACATTCATAGCCGGGAGTATCAATGAAGATCTATTTTCGACATAAACACCAAATCGTGGCCGTCCTAGAACCCCATATTAACAAATCGTACACGGTGGGACGTGGACTCAATTGCGATGTTCAAGTTCCTGTCTCTACGGTTTCTAGATTTCAAGGTGTACTCTATTTTGAAGAAGGTCGCTGGAATTTCAGAAATGAAGGCGGTATTAAAAACAACGTCACTACATTGACCGACTCTGTCAGTGTCGATTTGAAAAGCGGTCTTACTATTTTTTTAGATACGTTTCTTTCCAATGAAAAAACGCACGTTTTAGACGATGTTCCAAAAGAATCGTCCTACAGTTATGTAAGAGCGGCCGCGTATACAATGGTGGTGTTTTTAGCAGTAGGGTTGACTACCTATTTTTCATACTACTATCAAAATAAATTTGATTCCAAGTCATTGATGGGCTTTGCTGAAAATAAAATATTAAAATTTGAACTAAAAGTCAAAAAAGACTTACTTGAAAAAATTAAAAAAGATGCCGAACTCAAAGGCGAAGATTTCAAAGAAACTGTCGGTTTTTGTACAGGCTTTCTTGTTGAAAAAAACATTCTTTTAACAGCTCATCATTGTATCAGTCCCCCACCAGGACTATCGATTGAAAAAGATTTTATTTTGAAAGCCTACGATAATCGTGAAATCACTCCTAAACGAATTTTGGGTTTTGATTTCACCAAAGACTATGTTTTTCTTGAAGTCGATGGCTTCAATGACAATCCTTTTTTGCAGTTTACTGACCATATCGAAATTGGACAAAAGGTTTTTACTATTGGAAATGTAGCCGGAGAAGGTTTAGCTATTCGAGAAGGAATCATTTCAGGTGAAACAGAGGATGCAAATGACCCCAGCGTCAAATATGTACGATTTTCAGCGGCTGCCAGTCCTGGAAATAGCGGCGGACCTTTACTGAATGAAAAAGGTGAAGTGGTTGCTTTAGTTTCCAGAAAAAATATGGCTGAAAATTACAATATTGGAATTTCTTACAACGATCTTAAGAACGGTTTTAACAATTTTGTTCTGAATAGGGACCCAAAAGAAGTGGTATTTGATTCTAAAACATCCGATTTAAATTTTGGCGGAATCGAATATTATCTTGCTAAATCTTTCCGTCTTCCTTTGATTGAAAAATTAGACAACAAGCCTAATTTATTAGAAGTTTTAAATAAATTTAGTGTCAAAATTCAAGTGCCCTTTAATTTTGATCAGGCTCACGAAATGTACTTTCAAAAATTTCATGAAGTCGCAAAGGAAAAGATTTTAGCGGTAAGTCAAATGATTCGAAAAGAAGACCTTCCTGGAACCGACTGGGAAACCCAGGCAACAAAGAGTCTTCCTTATATCATACCGTCGGCAACAAGCGATCCCCACCTCACGTTTAAAGCAGTTAACGATCAGCTGATTCCAAAGTTGCTCGGTTTAGTTGGAACCAGTGGCCAAATAGGCTACGAAATGACTTTGAATGATTGGAAAAAAGAAAAGATGTACCTTTATAACGAAGGCTACATGGCAACAAAAGGCGCTTTGATTGAAGAGCGAATCGAAGTTCCAAAAGATGAAAATTATGTAGTCTATTCTTCCGTCAAGGATTCAAAAGAATCAATCGACATTTCCCGGTATTTTATTGCCAGTCCGGATTTTTCAATAGTCTATAAAAGCGGCGAAAAAGATCTAAAGAAACGCGAAGCTGTTACGTTAAAGACGATGAAAGACATATTTATAGGTCCAGAGGGCGCTATAGTTTCGCTACGCTTTTTCCCTTTTCTTCGCCCTAAAGCCAAAGCTGATTTCAAGGTAAAGGACTTCCCCACTGCAGTTAAAAAAATTAAAACCTACAAAGACCAGAACAACCGCAATTGGGAATACTATGTCGCGGATTTTTATGATTCTTTCTATATTGAATTGTTCTGTATGAACACAATTACCTCGACCCATTGCTTGTCCGCATTTCAAGAAGGTTCTGTCGATAGAAGCAAAGAAGAATTAGTTAAAAACTTTGTTAATTTTGAACTCAACGAAAAATACGCGATGTTGGATTTTTATTCACCAAGCTCGATTCCAGCAGCCGATATAAATCAATATATTTCCGAAACTCCCTATTTGAAAGGTTTTGATTTATCTTCTAAGGACGACATGATTTCGGTAAATTTAAAAGATTTCAATCAGACTTTAAACCTGGGAAAAACAGATTCAATAGTGGGACTTCGCTTTATTCCTGGCGTCGCCTTCAATGCAACTCTTGGTCGGGGTGTATGGAATGGTTTTGGGGTCCAATTTGTCAGAAAAGAAAAGGTAAAGAACGAAATGAAATACGAGCTTTGCACGGCCGGCGTTCAGTTTGAAGAATTAAAATACAATGCCATGATTACCAATGATCAAAATATTCAAAAATCCTTTCGAGGACTCGCTTCAGAAATTCCGAATGGTATGAACAAAGGAATAAAAAATAAAGTGACGCTAAATAAGGACATGGTTTGGAAAAAAGACTTAGGCAAAGATGAAAAAGACTGGAAAAAACAGGCTTATGGTACGTGTCAGACTCTTTTTAAAGATACTGAAAAAACTGACCTCTATAGAACTGAATTCGAATTTAGAACGTTTAAACCCGAATAGAATAAATAGCATCAGAATAGGCTAAGATGTAGAAGTTAGGACTTGATCTGACACTTTTCTTACGAGGTTTCGATTTCATCGGAAAATCGAAAATAATGGCCATTATTTCGCTTCGGTTTTCGAGGACAAAACCGGTATTACTTTTACAAAAGTCTGGTCGAGAAATCTCAGTTGCCACGATTCATCTCAATAGAAGAACGTAGGTTTTTGTTTATCTGCTTCAAACATCTGTCTGATACATCTAATGGTGCACTTATTTGGCAGCAGGTATTCCGCGACTAATACAGTGTAGGGCACCACCACCAGCGCTATAGCTGTCGGATTCGACCCAAAATGTCTTAAATCCAAGCCGTTTATACGTCTCTTCCACAGTTTTTTCGTAACCACCAAGTAAAGTAGCATCTAAGTAAGATGATTTCCTGCCACCAGGTGGATATGGCTCTACAAAACGAGGGAGAATTACCGCACCATTGACGAGAATGTTATTTATATAACTTCTAGTTATACGATTGTCCTCTTTGACTGGGAGTGGAATTCGCACAACTTTGTATCCAAGTTTTTTAAGGTCGCTTGCTCTTGAGTGGAGGAAAGCAGCAACAGATTTATTGATATTCCTAAGCCACTTATCATTAGATACTACAGCCATACTTTGTTCCGAAATCTCTGCAACAATTGCTGTTGTTTTATCAACAAACTGTGCATAAAGATCGATATGATTATCGAGATCGTAAGGCATTGCAGGGAAGACACGAAATGTTTTGCAGTTCAATTCAGTTCGGACGAGGGAGAGAATCTCCTTTTTGTTGTTGATTAGATTGATGTTCTCTTTGTGAGGGAAATTCATCTGAAAAAGACGATCTGATGAAAAACAGTTCCCGTTTCCATCGGTCAGAAAATTGCCACCTTCAAAGACAACTTGTACACTCTTACTATCAAAGGAATTCGATGGCATCATGTCAAAAAATGGAGCAAGCGGAATTTCATATTTTCCTTCACGAACTTCAGTTAAAATTTTGTCTGACATATAGGAATCTTTGTAATACCCGAACTCTGTAAAAACTCTCCTTGAATCTGCCGTGCGGAAGGGGATTGGAGCCCAGTCTCTGGTCCAATAAAGAGAGTCATTTTGATAATTCATCTTTTTGAATTTTGGGTTTTTCTCAAGCGCCAAAAGTTTTTTCCAGTATCTCTTTGAATATGGAGCATCAGGATCAATATGGGTGATCCTATTTTTTTTATCTTCAGTAACGATCCAAACTTCTACATCTTGAGATAGAAGTGTATCGATCAGCTTTTCGCCATTGTCTTTACCGATGAGATTTTCGCTGAGAACCACAGCTTCCAATTCATCAAAATCTGGAATCGGACCAACGCTTTGCTGTGCAAAAGCTGCTATATTTATAGTTAAGGCAATGAAGAAAAATGCACTTACCAGTTTCTCTCGATTCGGACTTCGAAGTGTCACTATCGTCAAAATGTTCTTCACTACAAAAGCTCCTAATTCAATATACTTCTAACTACTCACTACCAATAAAAGGCTGCAAAATTATGGCCGTAAGAACATCTGCTGTGTCGCGCCGAGCCTGTAAAATTAGATATTCATTCAATATTAAGGTCGCTTTAAATGAGCCTATTGACGATGCTAAATTGAAATAATTCCGCGCAGCCAGGCCTCGCGTGCCTTATCAATAAGTGCCAACCCAGCATGTCTATTATATCGTACTTTTCCCTTGCATTTAAGTCCATTATATCGTACCGTATGTAGATGGGATGGACGCTTCGAATACTTGATGGATATTTAACTTGGTTTAAAAGGCTTAAATTAAAAGAAGCTGGGCAAGTTGAAGCGCGACTTAAGCGAATTACAGATGAAGACCATTTTGGAAATGCAAAAGATTTGGGTGATGGCCTTTGGGAGCTTAAGTTCAATAATGGCAATCGAATTTATTATGCACGAACAGGAAAAACAGAATTAACACTTATATCGGGAGGTAATAAAAATGGGCAAGACAAAGACATCAAAAAAGCAAAAAGCCTTCTCCATGGATGATGCGCCTATCGTGAAGCTCAAGAACGGGGTGGAGAGTCATCCTCACGATCCGAACAAATTTCTTCGAGACCAAGATAAAATCCGCCACGCACTCACAGAAGCAATGGAAGAAGGCGATGTAGAAGCATTTAGAGAAATCTTAAGTGCACATGTTAAATCCGTTGGAATTCAAAACATCATTGATCGGACGGATTTGACTAAAAGTACGATCTACTCCGCGATTAAAGAAGATGCGAATCCAACCATTCAAACAATCTTCCAAATTTTAAAAACAGGAAGCTAGACCTATTACAAAATAACTTCGCCCTTACGAACCTCGCCCCTCTTGCAAATATGTGCCAATAATTTCAAATGTTAAAAAACCTGTTGATTTATGCATATATCTAATGCATATTAAAAATATGCCGACAATCTTGCTTTTGGCCAACATGATCAAAATCACAATAAATCCAAAAGACAAGCATCGGTTTCCGCACGTGCATATTTTGCATGCGGAGAAAGCTGCTTTAATTGATTTAAAGAGTTTAGAAGTTGTCGAAAACAACGGTTTTAGCGAGAAGACTTTGAGGCAGGTGCTTCAACTCATAAAAGACGAACAAAAAATTCTTCTTGATGCATGGAGGGAATACAATGAATAAGAAAATTAAATATTCAAAAAGAGATGGTCTTGAGGACAGTAATTTTACTATTTCTAAAGTCCGTATCACCACCATGATTGATAAAGATTTATTGGATTGGTTAAAACGTGAAGCTGATGCGCAAAACTCTAAATATCAAACCCTTCTCAATCAGGTGCTAAGGCAAGCAAAGGGTTCTAACCCGGATCGACTTTCTGAGCTTGAAAGTAGACTTTCTAGACTTGAAAGAAAAATTTCTTAATTCTATCTATGAAATAACTCAGCTTGCTCTGACCTCGTCCACCGAGTGAATAGGTGCCATTCTCGACGATCTCGCTTGAGATAATGAAGTTTAATGGCCATTATTCCGCTTCGATTTTCGAAGGATTCGTCGTAATTATTTTAAAAAAGTCTGGCCACGAAATCGCAGGAACGCCGACTAAGGTTAAGGTTTACCTTCGTTAAAATCCAATCTCCCAAATTGTTGTCTTATCTGTTTTTGGGCAATCATATGCGCAGTCAAATTGCGCGACCAAAATCTTATTTGTTTTCGATGAGTAGCGAATGATTGAGAAGTAGGGAGTAATCTCAGCGGCGTTGGCTAAATCTACCCTTTCCCAATTCGTGGTATTAATAAGGATCAGCGGTTCCAGGAGCAAAAAATTACCCTTTGCAAGAATCTCTACTCCTGAGATTGGATCCGAAGAGAGAGGCTCTTTCTTGTTTGTTCCTTTGGTAACGAAAAAGCGATACCTGGCCAAATCACCAGTATTAGGCTCTTCCTTTCCCGATTCGATTTTATAATTTCTAAATTTATTTTCGTATTTAGCGTTCTCGCCGAGCCTTTGATCAACTTTTCGCCAGTTGTTTTGATCTTTTGCTAGTAAGAGCGGAGCCATCTCAGTTTCTATCAAAGCATCCCGTTGAATAACCATAACTTTTCTGATTGAGATTTTTTTGCCAAATGAAATAGACGGCACTAAACAGCCAATGACGATGGCAAGTATAAAATATTTCATATTACCATTGTGTAGGCGCATCAAAGGCGAGTCAATGCCCACTATAAACCACAAAGTTTTTGCCGCGCGCCTTAGCGATCCTTCGAGCCGGACAGATCTAGCCAAACGAAGTCAGAATAATCCGACCCCTTAGACCTCGTTGTTCATTAGAAGAAGTGCCAGTGAAGCAGTTATTTTTCGGCTAAGTACGTGAGTTGGCCCAGGCACTTCAGCGTGACCCAGGCCGGCACATCTAAAAGAAGTTCAAGTTGAAGATCGGGTTTTTGCGATGGCTTCGCTTCCGCTTATTATATCGCTGGGTCGTCCGCACGTCGGCATGATTCACCAATTGTGAAATATAATAGATGTCCTCACCATTTTCGATCAACGAGCTGATAAATGAGGCACGAGCGCTGTGAGGACTGATCTTTTTGTCCTTACTGACCTGCTTCGCCCATTTCCCAACGATATAACCAAGAGCCGTGTGGCTGAGCTTCTTTTTAATTTGGCCGCCGTGAGAATTTTTGGTGGGTTGAAAAAGAAAATCACTTTCCTCGATTTTACGTCCGATCACATTCATCCAGGCAACGTATTCGTCGACATAATGGGCAGCAGTCGGATGAATCGGAATTTGCTTTTGTCCTTTGCCCATGTAGATGAGAAGTACATCATCGAACCTAGCCGTTGGCTAGGATTCGCATTTTATAATCGTATGGTGTATAGGCTGGATTCTTGGCAAGTAAATCCTCAACTAGCTGT
>JAYTTH010000145.1:0-7884 GCA_043745515.1 Pseudobdellovibrionaceae bacterium
AAAATATGTATTACTCGAGAAGCTGGCTTCGGGCGGAATGGCCGAAGTGTATCTAGCTAAAAACTCGGGCGCCAATGGTGTTAGCAAATTCGTTGCTATCAAACGAATCCTGCCTCAATACTCTGACAACGAAGAATTCATTGAAATGTTCAAAGAAGAAGCCAAAATTGCGGTGAATTTAAACCACAGTAACGTGGTGCATATTCATGAATTTGGAATTGAACGTAACCAGTTTTATTTGGTCATGGAATACGTAGAAGGTCGAAACCTGCGACAGATTTTAAATGAATTGAAAAAAAAGGGTAACCATTTTTCAATGGATCAAATCGTTTACGTGATTAAAGAAGTCTCTGCTGGTTTAGATCATGCGCATCGATGTCTTGACGGCACAACAGGTAAGCCCCTGAATATTACTCATCGAGACATGAGCCCACAAAACGTCATGATTAGTTTTGAAGGTGAAATTAAGATTATTGATTTTGGTATTGCTAAAGCAGAAAACCAGCTAGAAGCGACAAAAGCGGGAACGTTAAAAGGTAAATTTGGTTACATGAGTCCCGAGCAAGCGGACGGACAAAATATCGATTTGCGGACCGACGTGTTTTCGCTAGGAATCGTGCTTTGGGAATTATTAGCCAAAGATAGATTGTTCTCTGGAAGCAGTGAAGCCGCTATATTAAGGAAGATTCGTGAATCCAATATTCCCTCGCTTCGCAAACTAGATCCGTCTATTCACCCTGAACTTGATAAAATCGTAAGTAAGGCTTTAGCGAAAGACAAAAATCTTCGCTACCAAACGTCCGCTGCTTTGCACCGAGATCTAAATCGATTTTTAAATACCCACTATCCCGAGTTTTCTCCGCAAGATTTTAGCGTATTTATTAAACATGCATTTGCCGATGCGTATTCAGAACAAAAAGGTAAATTAGTTGAGTTTTCTCATGTCCAGCCAAATCCAGAAGGTGGCGTAGAATCTAATACCGTAACTCGTATAAATGATCGGGTCAAAAACCCAACTAATCAGAACAATCAAAATGACAATCGAAAAACAGATCAGGGAAGCCCCATTCTTGTAAGCTCTGGTGTTTCAGAACATAACGTTGAAAATGTACATTTAAATGTGAATATCAATGAAAATATTGATGTTAAACTCAAACGCAAAGACAAATTTGACGACGAGCCAAACAAGGGCAGGACGTCGCTTACCTCACTTTCGAATTCAACTCCTAAAACACGAGCGACTCGATACAATTTCGAAAAAACACGAAATAAAAGGGATTCGAATTTTTTAATACCGGTGCTGCTTGTAATGTTAGTTTTCGTAGGACTAATGGGTTATCAATTTATGCGCAAAGATCCGCCAATTAAAGGTGGGGTCATAGATCAAGGGTCTGAGCAAGTTATCAGAGAAGCTTTTTTAGTAAAGTGCAAAAAAAATCCAAAAGCAAAAGATTGTGTTTCAAAATGCAAGGAAAATGACATCGCTGTTTGCGAAGCTATCGCTGCGCCTGCTGTCAAAACGGAAGTAGGACCTGTAGTAAAAAAATACACGGTTCATTTTGATTCCGAGCCCAAACAAGCCGAGGTTTTCCTAGACAACGTATACCAAGGTCGAACTCCTATAAAAGTCGAAATTGCAGCCAAAGGGGACGTAAAAGTAAAATTTAAGAAAACCGGTTATTTTGATTTTGAAAAACCAATGCTTATCAATCGTGAAAATATGGTAGTGCATCAAAATCTGCAAGAAGAGCGTTATGCGATTTTAATCATTGATGCCTTGGGTGCCGGCGGCGATTATAAAATTGCGATAAACAATGATACCAAGAGTTCCTATTTGTTACGAAAAGAAATTCAAGTTCCTGCCAATCAGAATTTGAAAGTTGAAGTTACTAATTCGTTAGGCTTTAAAGCTAGCGAAGTGGTAAATGTTCAGGAAAACACAAGACGTACAATTGAAATGGTTCTCAAGAAAGTTGACTAATGGAATTTAAACCACTCCCCTATACCGTTGCTGAGTTCAGCTTACGATCCGATACCGTTGCTTTTTTGGTAAAAAACCAAGGACAATGGAATAAGATATCGTGGTTAGAATATCAAAAAGACATATACAAAATCAGTCATTTTCTTCTTAATACCGAGACTACTGTTGAAGGAAAAGTAGGACTTGTTTCGAGTACTCGTTATGAATGGAATGTCATTGATCTAGCCTCTCAGTGTTCAGGAAAAATACTAGTTCCTTTGTATCCAAATTCGACTCCAGAAGAAATGGTTTATATTGTCAATCACGCGGATGTCGAAATTCTGTTTCTTGAAAACAAATCCCAAGTAAAGTATTGGGATAGAATAAAATCAGAATGTCCGCGGGTAAAAACTATCGTTTTAATTGATAAATTTGACGTCACTGACTCGGCCATGAAAACGTGGGATAGTCTTTTGGAAGTCTCTTTGAATCCGGATGAAATTAGGACCATTAGGGCATCTATAAATAAACTTCGAATTACTGACAGTGCGACAATAGTTTATACAAGTGGTACAACTGGCAATCCAAAAGGAGTTTTGTTAACCCATAAACAAATTTTAAGCGAAGTTGTCGAAGCGTTTAACACCTGTCAGGTCAGTACGAACGATCGCTCACTCACTTTTTTGCCGTTTTCGCACGTATTTGGTCGAATCGAAAATTGGGCACATACCTATTTTGGGTATGAAATGGCCTTTGCAGAAAATATTGAAAAAATTAAAAACAATCTGGTTGAAGTGAATCCCACATTCATCTTTGCAGTTCCACGTATTTTTGAAAAGGTCTACACAGCAGTCATATCTAGCATCGATAATAATAAAATAAAAAAAGCCGCTTTTGAATGGGCGATGACTCAATCGAAAAATAAAATCGAAAAACAGAAAGCATATCAGATTGTATCATTAAAAGAACTGGCTCTTTCCGAGTTGGCACATCGATTTGTCCTAGATAAAGTCCGCCTCGCCTTTGGCAATCGCCTTCGTTTCTGCGTCAGTGGCGGCGCGCCCCTGAATCCAGTAATTGGTGATTTTTTTGCAGTTTGCAATGTTTTAGTTCTAGAAGGCTATGGCTTGACTGAAACTACAGCTGCCATATTTGTGAATACGCCATTTGACTACAAAGTTGGCACAGTTGGGAAAGCAATTGGCGATGTAAAAATTAAATTTGCCTCCGACGGAGAAATTTTAATCAAAAGCGACAAAGTTATGAAGGAATACTTCAAAGACACCAAAGCCACTGAGTTGGCCTTTGACGAAGGCTGGTTTAAGACTGGAGATATCGGAGAATTGACTGAATCTGGCCAATTGCGTATTACGGATCGAAAAAAAGATTTAATTAAAACAGCCAACGGAAAATATGTGGCTCCTCAAAAAATAGAAGGTTTGCTGAAACTGAATCCATTGGTTTCCAATGCGCTTATTCATGGTGATCAAGAAAAATATGTCATTGCTTTGCTTAGTTTAGACTCGGCTCAAACAAAGAAATGGGCACAGTCAAACGGAATGGAAAATGCCACAATTCATGAAATTGCCCAAAATACTCGTTTTGTAGACGAGATAAGAAAACATATAATAAAAGTGAATTCAGAATTGGCAAACCATGAATCCATTAAAAAATATCAAATAATTGAAGACGAATTTACTGTCGAGAATGGTTCTTTGACCCATTCTTTGAAGGTAAAACGAAAATATTTAGATCATAAATATAAAACTTTGATAAATAGCCTATATTAATTTTTTCTTATAGATAAAAGCGAAAACCGACGGATACAGTGTATCCGATAAAACTAAGTGTTTTATTATTTCCATCGAGATTTGTGATCAAATCACCCGCTGCTTTAGCGCCTTGAAATGTAGTGACATCCTTTGAATATTTGATTTCCTTGAAAACTAAACTACGGTATCCGACTTCCAAAACAAATGACGTTGTGTCGACAAAGCTAGTTTCAATTCCTAACCCCCCACCCGATTCAGAGGCCGACGATTTTGCTTCGACTGTATGATTAACGTTAGGTGCGGCTACTAGCGTATAAACGTTGGTCATAGCTAGGTTTGACGAACCATAATATCCAAACAAATATAATCGAAAACCTGGTTTTCGATTGAGATGTACTTCAATTCCTATTTTGGGGGCAATTGCCGTCACGTCGGAATCAACAACATACTGAGATGCTGCCCCAGCCAATGCACTTACTTCCTTTAATTTTGCTGGCTTGAGAATTTCAAAAGAAAACCGCCAGCCAATATAAGGGGATGAATATAAAAATCCAAACTCGCCACCAAGGCCTGTCTTATAGCTTTGCGAATAGGAATCAACAGAAGCCAAATTTTGATCAAAAGGACTAGTGCTTAAAAGCGAAGAACCTGTTTCGATGGAAAAATAACTAGCGAATTTTTCATCACTTAAGCTCAAAACTCGAGCTTGAACCAGCAAACTTGAAAATAGGATACAATAGAAAAAAATAGTTTTCAAAAGACCTCAGTTATCGGCTAATTGTAAAGATCTATAACCAGTTTGCTGGTATCCTTTTCGCCACTAACCTGCATGACTTTCATTTTTCCTGGTTTTTTCAAATTCAATATCATAGTCATTGTTTTATCAGTCGGATCAGATACGAGTCTTCCACTTGATACTAAGACAGATTTTTTGATCGTTTTGGTTAAATCATTTTCAAAAACTCTCGACACTGGCATCTGAGAAAAGTCGATAACGACTTGAGATGGGTTATTAGCGAGCTGAACATGATAAAAACCCGGCAAACCCTTTAATTTCTTGCCACGCAGGTCACCGATATCAAAAATAAACCGCTCAACTTTGGCATTTGCCATCGAAACCAACTGCATTTTAAGCATAGAAAACCCAATTCCCGCTACACCTCCACTGATGGCTCCTTGGCCTACAATGAGACTTTTTTGAAAATTTTGGGTCGTCGGCAAAGCTGCTTTTACAAAAAATGGTAAAAAGGCAACTAGAATAAATTTCAACATGAAGCACTCCTATTCAGACTTATGCTTAGGCTATCGAGACCGGTATTGTATTGTCAAAACCATTTTTTCATCAGAATACTAAATCTCTGGTCAATCGATCAAATTCAATGGAAAGCTATAGAATTCATTAGACATTTCTTCGGAATCAGAATCGATACAGACAAGGAATCTCGAGTTCCATATGCAAAGACCTTCTGCCTTCTTAAAATCTAAAATTTTTCTAATTGCTAGTACTCGGCGGGTTATAAAATCATAACGCCCTAGAAAACTACAAAGTACGTCGCCATCATCAATTGCATTGGATGTCTTTTCAATCGTAGCTAAAAATAAAAACTGAGACCCATTTTCAAATAATCCATCTGTCCATTGTATACGATTGCCTTCAAAAGTACCCAAATCGACCTGTTGGCGCTCAATCGAATATTTAAAATTATTGTCAGAAGCGTCCCTGACTGCAGTTTCTAGCCAGCTCGAGCCATTTTGAATTTGAATCAGTTCATTCGGGGCAGATTGATTTCCTCGGTTTAAAAGGAAAAGCGAATCCTTCCCAAATCGATTTTTACAAAAAAAATGACCTTCAATGTTTATTTCACGGTTTCCAGCACTTAGGGTCGACAATAAACCCTCGAGAGTGAAGGTTTTCTCAAATAATCCGTTTGAAGACGTGATCGGTGGAATGCATTTTACGATACCGGCCTGAATACGATTTGTTTTTGAAAGAGAAGGAACAGCTATCAAATAGTCGTCTCCTGAAAATTTAAAAATTGAAATACTCTCATGATCCAGCTTTGTTTTCTTACGCTGTAAGTAGGTCAATTTTTTGAATTCATCTGTTTCAAAACTAAAGAATTGATCTTTTTCGTAGTCTCTTACAAATAGTCCGTAAAATTCATCGCTGACCCCAATTACTAGACCTTGGTAGTTAACCAATCCGCTTAATGACCTTATTACTGTGGTTGGTCTTTCTTTTAGAACCATATTAGAACCTAGTTTGCATTAAATGTGGCTATTTTTCACTGCAAAAATATAAATTTTTTCCGATAAGCAATCAAGAGAGGAGTCAATATGTCCCAATACGATCCAAATGAAATGTACGAGTTCTTGTCTATGACCCCAGAAAAGGGCCTTCGTCAAATTCTGGTGGACAATAAAACGTTCACTGATGTTCACTTTAACATGCTTTTAAAAGTAGTAAGAAACGGCAGCAAAGAAACTTTCTGCGAACACTATTTGAAAAGCGATTTTCCAAAAATCAAATTTAATCCCAATGAAACTAAAGTTAAAGAATCTTTCTGGATCAATTTAACTTCGGTTTTAAGCCAAAAAGGAATTATTCAGCCTTCGGTGGCCAAAGCTGCATAAATGAAAATATGGATACGTTCAACAAAGATCAGTTTAACAAACTAACTAATGAGGAAAAGGGCAAGATCATAGGTGAACTTGTCCTTCACCCATTGGAGATAATTTGTAAGTCCAAAGACGAACTTTTCATAGTAAAACCGTTCTCAATTAAACCGATATTAAAACTTTTCATTCGATTCTTACAAAAAGAACCTAGCCTTACTAAGGGTGAAGAAATAATCGGTCAATTTTTACACAACAAACAAAACCTATATATCTTCAAATGTGATTTTTCACGGGAAGCATCCCATCCTGTATTGATATTAAATAGTGATTTCTATATGATTCAGCGGCGAGAAAACTATCGCGTTACGTTTCCATCTTCATTGCATTCCAAAGTATTAATTAAAAGCACAGAATACATCATGATCGGTCGGGTCGCTGATCTAAGTCGAACTGGAATTCGAGTCGGATCAAAGGAAAACCCTGAAATTCTGCAAGTTGGGGCCGAGATCGAAATGGAGATTCAAGTTTTAGGCCATCAGCCATTGTTTATTCGAGCCCAAGTTCGTCACCGCACTGAATCGACTGAAATGGTCAAAGAGAAAAAATTGCCCTACTATTTTTTTGGTTTTCAATTCATCGATATTAGCATAGAAAATGAAAAAAGTTTGTCTCGAATCAATATGGAACTTTACCGAAATTTTTTTCAAAAAGTAAATTCATAGTTACTAATTTTGAAAACCAATTTTGAACAAACTAGTTTGAATCTGATTCCAATTTAATTCTTCTTAGTTCGTTATTTTGATCTAATTTAGATTTGTCCTTTTTACTATTTTGATTTTCTTTTTCTTCTTTTTCTTCTTTTTTCTTGTCATTGTAGTCCGAAGTATATGCCCGTAGATCCGCGTTAAACTCATCATTTCTTTGCTTCATATAGTCTTCAAAATTCTTCTTTTTATCTCGAATTTCTTCTTCATAGGTGTCTCTTTGCGATTTTTGATTTTGATTGAAATCTTTTCGCTTAAGTTCTATCTCATCCATCATCTCTTTGCGCTCTTTTGATGTTTTTTTCTTATATCCCCGAACTGCCTCGCGTTCCTCGCGATTCGAGTCTTCAAATTCTTTTCGTGCCTTTCGTTCTGAATTTGAAAAGTCCTGACGATTTTTATTGATATCCTGGTTAAAAATCTTTCGTTTTTGCGCTACCATTTGGCTAAACCGATTCCTAATTTCAGATGGCACTAATTTTTTTTCATTCATCCATTTCAAATTCAGTGCAATTTCATCGTTTTGCTGCCGCTTATCTTGCGGTATTTCAGCACGCAATTTGTCCATAACTTCACGGTCTTCCTTAAGTCGGTACTGGTCCTCGACCAAAGTAGGCACGGTTTTTTTTTCTTCAGTTGACGAGCAATTAATTAAAAATAAGAGACCAAATAAAAGTACAACATAGGTATTCATACCGTCCAGTTTAGCTAATTCCTAGAGAACTGCAATCATCTTTTACCCGGTCTTTCCGATTAGTTATTATGCTTT
>JAYTTH010000146.1:0-7880 GCA_043745515.1 Pseudobdellovibrionaceae bacterium
TCAGCAAATTGGGCCATTTTCTGAAAAAGATGTGGTTGCCAAAATCAAAGCTAAGGATATTAGTTGGATGGATTATATTTATGACGAGTCGAAAAAAGATTGGGTCATAATTGTCGAACATCGTGATTTCAATAAAATGTTCACCGAGACTGTTTTGAAACATTCAATTTTGGATCCTCTTTCTGATCCCTCTAATAATGGAAAAGCAAAAGTTAAAGATGCGACGGTTTTAAATTCTCTGAAAGAGAAAGCTTGGTATGTGCTAAAAGATAACAACAACTATGGACCGTTTTCCAAAGTGGAAGTTATCCAAATGCTTCAGGCTAAGATCTTGTATGAATATGACTTCTTGTGGCAGCCAGAAATGGAAAGCTGGAAAAGATTAGCTGAAATTGCTGAATTTTCTAAAGAAAATTTGAAGAAACTAATTCAAAGTGGGGACCCCGAGGTTTCCGAAGTATTTTTCCGGCGACGAAATGTTCGAGTGAACTATGGTTGTTCATTGATTGTTCATAACAACAAACAAATATTTAAGGGGCGTAGTCTAGAGATTAGTTCTGGCGGTGCTGGTGTCTATATAGATACAAATCAATTTACTCCAGGGCAAAATCTGTTTTTACATTTCCAACCAGGTGACGGAGTGCCTCCCTTCAATGCTGTTTGCAGTATTATAAGTAAGGAATTTCATTCGAATCCCATCAGCAAGGTCAGCGAGTATAAGTACGGCGTAAAGTTTACTAGTGTCAGCCAAAATATAAAACAAAAGATTCAAGAATTTGCAGAAAAAGAAGTCATCAATCGAAAGAAGGTTGCATGAAAATTTGGAGTCTTATACCACTATTGCTGTTGGTGGGTTGTTCAAACGATGTGAAATTCGATACCAAACCCTCCACTGATAATTTCGCCCAAGATGTGAAATACAACAAAAAAGTAGATATTCTTTTTATCGTAGATAATTCCCAGTCAATGAATTTAGTTCAGAAACAATTGATCGATCAGATTCCTTACCTGTTTGATTCTCTTCAGAATTTGAATATGGATATTCATGTGGCCTCTACTTCGACAACCATGAATAGCCATTTTGCTAATGTCGGGAAATTAATAGGCGAGCCCAAATTTGTTTCCAATGAAACTCCAGGCTTCTTGGATGAAATTAAAAAACGTATATTAATTGGCGATAATGGTTCGTCGATAGAAGAGGGGCTTTCCTCGATGGCTGCGGTACTATCAGATTCCTACCTAGCGACCGAAGGTAAAGGTTTTTTGCGAGACGATTCTTTCCTTAACATAATAGTTCTAAGTAATGAAGATGACTCGAGCCCTGACAGTTGGACAACGTACACTGAATTTTTAGATAAATTACGTCCGAACCGTGATGATGGTTCAAAAGCATGGGCTTTGAATTTTTTTGGAGTCCTTTCCATGGATGACCAATGTAGCAGTTCGGATTGGGGTTACAAATACCCTGGGTATAAATACATGAAAGTTGTTGATTATTCGGGTGGTTTTAAAGGGTCGCTGTGTGGCAATGATCTGTTTCGTTCAGTTTCTACGATCAAGGCAAAGATCATTCAGATTCTTACAGATTATAAATTAAATGCACGTCCAATTTTAGATTCTATTCATGTGTTTGTTGCCAACATTGAAGTGCCAAAGAATAACGTAAATGGATGGTCCTATATTGCAGAAAAAAATATAGTTCGTTTCAATGGCACAGCTGTGCCGAAACCAGATCAAGGTATTCGCGTGGATTTTAAACCGGCAGAAGCAAATTAGAATGGCCAGTTTTTAAGGAATTCCCATAATCCAACTTTTCAATAGTTTCAATTGTTCGTCAGGCAGTGCCGGCAGGTCTTTGGGCATGTTTCTAGTAGCATCGAGTTTAGTTTCGCCGACCGAACCTTGCAATGAATGCCACAGCAAAGATTCTGGCAAACTTTTAGGTTTTACTAGTAGAAGATTTTTTGTGTATTTTGAAGCCGTTGTAAACCCATTTTCAGAAAGGCTAATCCAAGCACTGTGGCATTTAAAACAGGAGGTTTTCATCAAGGCCCGCACTTGAGGGAATAATTTAGATTCTGTACTCCACGCCAAATAGTCAGGCATATCTTTGGATGTTTTCGAAGTAATTCCATAGGCAGAAGTTAAGCTTCTAGAAACAACATTAATTTCACCCGGCTCCATTGTTCGATGTATTATAAAGGCTTCTTGAACATTTTTTAAATCAATTCTATTTTCTAAATAGCTAAAATTAAGCGGAGTCCCTTTATTTTGAACGGAAAAAGTGCGATATTCCCCATTGACCATGATTAACACATTCTTTGGGTCTTTACCAGATCGTGCGGCCACAACGACAGGCACGCCAGAATCAATATTGAAATATATTTGAGAATAGTTCCCAGCAGGTGCTTCATGAGTCATTGTAACACGGGTCGATTGTACCAGAATTGTTAAGACTTGATCGTTGTCTACAACCAATGTCATCGATGCTGTTGTGCTTCGATTGGTTACCACAAGAAAGGCGGTAATTTCATCTGCGAAGAATTTAGCAGTGAGGGGGTCCCGATGAGTGTCAAAAATCGTGTCGCTCTGGGATCTGAGTTCGTCCACGTTGTAAAGTCGATCCCAATAAGACTGAAGTTCCGATTGTTCTGTAAAATTTTTGGCATAGTCCGAACCATATTTAAATTCATCTAGCGTTTGAAAATCTCCGCCACAATTTTGAAAAAACAAGGCGCTAAAACCCACAACTAAACTAAGAATCCATTTTAGGTCTGATTTTTTGATTGTGAGTTTATTTTTTTTCACAGCAATTCCCATTCAGGCGATTCACAAACAACGAGTAAAATACCTCGCCAAATATTGAGAGGCGTTTCACCTTTGGAATTTAAGTCGACATTCAGCTGCGAAAGAGTTTGTAGGAAATACGAAGGCGCCTCGTTGGTCCTGTAAAATAGTTCATATGCGGATTTTAACGATTCAAAATTTACCTCTGGTAGTTGAGTTATATCATAACTCATATTCCCGAGAGCGATGCGTAATCCGTCCTGCGAGCCCAAAAGTTCTTCGCACATTTGGATTTTAAAAGATTCTCTGACTGCATTTGGATCACCATAAGCTGGCAAATTCCCAGCGCTTGGGTCCTCATTGCAGTCTTGCAATGTCAGGCTGTCGTTTAAATCACAGCCACCACCTAACTGAGCACCTCGACGTTCCATCCACTGATAGATGGTTGCTTCCAGCTGAGGGGCCATTGTGCCGTCTGGAGCGGTAAATATATTACTAAACAGGCCAACCATATAACGACGATTGGTGATTCGAATTTGTTTTGTTGGGGGCGACAAGATTTCTTGAGGAACATGATTGGCATCTGGCGTAGAGGATGCCGACATTGAACTCGAGCTTTGCTTGCGATCATCCTGTGGATTTGCAAATTGAGAGCAATTTTGAAAAAGCAAGACAGGACTAACCACGACAGCCACACTTAGTATAAAATATTTAATTAAAGGATTGAATTGCATAAATTTAGTCAACAATTCCTCCTTTGCCAAACGTATATTCTAATTTTCCATCTTTAACTTTTACCAGCGGAGCGGCCAAATTTCCATATGGATTGTGGTCAACATTGAGTAAAGTGGCAATAGTAGATGCCGGCGCTAATGGCGTCGGCCTGCCTTTTTGGTTGTAGTCTTTGATTTCAGCACCCAATCCTTGAGTCCCTTCGTAGTCTGGGTTTCCTGTTCGCCTTGATACATTTCCAACAACATAGGGACCGCCAGTGAAGCTTCCAGAAATCGCACTGGTGATCATTTGATTGAATCCGTGATCGGATCCTGATTCTCCTGTGCGTGTGATTCGTCCAAAATCACTCGTAAATTGTATCAGAGTATCTTTGAAGGTATTCTTCGCCTTTAATTTTGAAATCAATTCGAGAAGTCCAGCGGTGATCCCTCGATAGTAGGAATTGTATAGATATATATTGGAGTAACGGCCAGTGGCGTGCATGTCCAGATTGAGTACCAAATTAAAAGGATCAGAAACGGATAGGACTCCTTTTGTGTCCACTATTCTGGGAGCCAAAAAGTTTGTTATTCCGCCGGCCATAATTTCAACAGACTGAGCTAGATTTTCATTGATTAAATATTCTGCCATCGCCAAACCTTCGGCGTAAACAGCGATAAAAGAATTGGCCATGCCGTTTCTTAAATCATAGTCTGGGCCAAATAAGTAAACGTCTTGGGCTTGAACGCCCCAAAAATTTTTATCACTTGAAGTGCCCATCATCGTCGCAGAATCAGCTATTATTGGCTTTTGACTGATGGATTCAATATTTAGGGTACGAATGGCATTGTTGACAACCATTTGATAACGAGGCAGCGCCTCTTGCATATATCCGTCCAGGTTACTAATTCCTTTTTTCATTAAGGTTTCTGCATTTGCTAGATTAGAATTTAAAACTGCCGAAGCTTGGTTGTTGGCAGCCCCTTTGGCAGCCAATGATCGTTTGGCTTTATCAAAAGCGTCCGCATTTCTTTCTTTTAAACTGCGTCCATCCATATTGTTTGGTTTACCAAATCCAGCCAGCAAAGTTTTTAGAGGACTATCGATTGGCAAAATATTTAGCGCTTTACCTTTATTTGATATAAAAGAACTAAACGAACCGCGACCAGGGCTTTGAACAGCTTCAAAAACTTTGTTCGAATTATCTGCGACCAGACCAGTTAGGCTTGGAACGCCTCCTAGCGGGGCTATCTGCTTCATAGAGTTTGTCGAATGACCGTCAATTCCCGTTCCATATCCACGCATAGCGATCATATTATCAAGCAAATCTGAAATTTTAGTTGAGCCAGATGACAACTGAACACTTTGACTAAATAGGTAGGGTACCATCAAGCCATTGTAGTCTGTGTACTTTACATCCACTCCAGAAATTTTTTCTCCGGTGTATTTGTAACAATTTCCAGTCATCGCATTGAATACCAGTTCGCCATCATTTGTGCCGGTTTTAAGCCAATGGTCAAACATGTACCGCATAGGAGCGCCAGGCATCATGACGTTAATATAATTCCGGGCTGTAGATTGGCCATTCGTTTGTGCCATTGCCTGCGTGCAAAAACTATTTGAAATAGCCGTAAGAAATGTATCCAAAAAAAGTGGTGAAATAGCAAATGATGAATTTTTTAAAAATTGACGACGCTTCAAATTTCCCCCAAAAACAAAGTAATCTAGTAACTTTCACTTTTGTAATAGTCCGAACTTATAATTCGCTTTATTAAATTTTTTAACGATTGATCTTGCTGCAAATCAACACCCAAGCTTTCCACAAACGCCCTGTTTTTAATATGCTCTTCAGTCATTAAGCGATTCATTTCTGAATTGCGTGGATCTTTTTTGTCATAAAGAGGAACTTGAATTCCTGTAAAAAATTGGAAATAGCGTTTAGCCGCACAACTGTAAAAGTCTTGAGTTTGTGAAATAGCGATTCCTAGCTCGTCAATTGAGCTTACCGGACGGTCTAAAAGGTCGCCGTTGAATAAGCGGGTATAGAGTTTTCCCTTGGCCTTGGTTATGTGGAATTCTGGATTATCAACATCAATCCAAGTGGTAGGACCTTCTTTTACTTGATTGTATTGTGTTAGCATCATCGGATATTTTGCATTTTGATGTCTGCCAGTAGATATTGCAAAAAAGTCAGAGGCCCCAGTAATTAGATTGCGGGCGACACCGGCCGCTTGGTCCATTGTAGCATGGCACTGAACGCAGCTTGAAGATTTTCTAAATGGCGTATTAGAAGCGGGTACAACTAAATCTGTGATATCACTTTCTCGCAAAGTTGGTAAAGTCGCGCACATAAATGTTTCCATGATTGATTTTACCCAGCGTCTGGGAAGTTTAGTGGTGCCATTAAATTTTAGCCCACGCCCGTGTCCATAGTTCATCATAAAATAGGATGGCAGACCGATGATTCCACCGCCGTGATTGCGATTTAGATTGTAAGTAAATTCCAGGTTGGGTTCTTTGTTTCCAGGCAAATTGCGACCCAAGGGATCTAAATTTAAATTTTTTATTGTAAAGGGTTCGGTCAAAGACTGAATTCCAATCAATGCGCCAATAGAAACCATCGGCATTTTAACAAAATCTTCGTCAGGGCGAGCATCACCATCGCCTGTGTAGCCTATAGTCATCGAGTTAAAAACAACCAGATTTTCATCGTTGGTAGCAGAATCCCCTAGCACACGTCTTGACGGTGCTTTTGTAACATAGGGACCTCCCCGGACTGCAGTGATGTGTTTTATGTCTTCAATTCGCGCCGATTTAAGTCGCTCGGTACCTTGTAAGACGCTTGAATATCGAGCATCTTTTGTGAATAGCGCACGGGTTAAAAAGTAGCTTTGCTCGTAAGGATCATAAATATCGGTACTCCCGCGTTCCAACTCTTCATTGTAATCCTGAATTTGTGTAATACTGTTGGCCCCAAACCAAGAATTGTGAAATTCAAAAAACGTTCTCAGTACTTTTTGCTGAACAGTTCCAAACATCACAGGATCCGATTTAATTAAGCCTTGATTGTCAAAATCAGCCTCGTTAATTAAACTCAAACAGGCATCAATGGCTTTTAGTTGTCCTGCTTTAATTTTTTGAAAAGTTGGATCTTTAAGTGGAATAGGTGATTGAACCAATTGAGAATAACAACGCCGATACAATTTCTGTTCGGAAAGGATGTTGGAATCCGCCCAGGTGGTTTCATTTAGAAAAAACAAAATTAACAGCGTAAACTTCATTGCTATCCCCAAATTCCTATCGGCCACTGAGACATGTCTCATTAGGCATTCTCGACTTGAAACTAACTTAATTAAACCCCGAATCAGTGCCATTGATGTCCACTGTACCAAAGTTTAGATGCAATTTTAAATCCGGTCTCAGGTTGAAACAACGGCCTCTTTCGCGATTTGATTTGAAACACAAACCTGGCCCTATTTAATCCTATTAGTTTTGGATAGTTAGGCTTTGGGCGCGGATGTCGATAAATGCGACGTCTGATTTGTATTTTTCGACGGGTGGTTATTTCGACATGCTATTTAGAGTCTATAATAATTTTATTGACCTGTAGTACGATTTTGATTGCAATGGCTCTATGAAAATAATTATTTTTGTTTCTTTTTTTATAGCGAATTCTAGTTTTGCAAAATTAGCACAATCGTCATTTAAGGATTTTTTAAAAGATAGCGAATTGATTTTGGAAGCAACACCAAGTAAATCCGAGTGGTCTGATAAAAACGCAGGCTATACAGATTTGAAAGTAAAACGAGTAGTGTGGGGAGATTACAAAGAGCCTATGATTAGAATTTCATGGTCCTTGGAGGTTCACGATCAGCCTATCGACAATATGGGTACTGACTGGCTTTTGTTTTTAAAAAAGAACAGCAAAACGGGCCAATATATTGGATCCACCTACGGACGTAGTTTTTGGAAGTTGAATATTCGATCCGATGATCGCACAAAAACAGAACTAGATTGGCCTGGGCGGGGTGCCTACTTCGAGTATCCTTTAACTATGATCACGCTATCAGGTGAAGCAAAAAAAAAGCTGATTATAAAACAAAAAAATTCATGCAATCAATCGTCTGATTTTATTTCAATCGGTCGGCTTATTAAATATATTGGCGAGCAGAAAAAATAAGTTTAGGCCATCCGGTACCGCTTACAGAAATTCAGAAAGAATTTCTGTCCACTGTTCTTTTGACGGACGCAATTGAGTTTCATTAAAAGTCGCCAAGGATGGCTCGACTAGATTCAACGTGTCGTTCAAAGATTCCGATTTTTCATCTATAAAAAATAAACCAGTCAGAATTTCTTGGGACGCTTTACTTTCGTTTAAC
>JAYTTH010000147.1:0-2154 GCA_043745515.1 Pseudobdellovibrionaceae bacterium
GCCCGGCTTTGTTTTTAAATAGCCTGTTTCATCCATATCCAAAACACCAGTGAATAATTCGGTATTGGGCTTATGTCCAATGGCTATAAATAATCCGTCCAGGCTCATCTGACGTTTGATATTTGTTTTGGTATCATTCAGGATCACCGCGTTCATTTTCTTGCCGTCACCCAGAACTTCAGTTACTTCAGAATTCCAGACCACTTCAATTTTTGGATTTTTTAGGGCTCGATCGACCATAATTTTTGAAGCTCGAAACGATTCTCGACGGTGAAAAATATAAACTTTAGATGCAAATCGAGTTAAAAAATTGGCCTCTTCCATCGCGGTATCGCCGCCACCTACAACACCCACTATAACATTCTTAAAAAACGCCCCGTCACAGGTCGCGCAAGCTGAAACGCCTCGACTCATATACTGTTTTTCAGACGGCAATCCTAAATATTTAGCTTTGGCACCAGTTGAAATAATCACAGTTTTGGCTTGATATTCTTGATCCCGAATCCAGACCTTAAACGGACGCTTACTAAAGTCTACTTTGGTTACATTTTTAGTAATAAATCGAGTTTCAAAACGCTTTGCTTGATTTCTAATCACTGCAATCAAATCAGGGCCAGTGACCCCATGTTCAAAACCAGGATAATTTTCAACATCGGTCGTAATCATTAACTGTCCGCCAGCTTCCTCGCCTTCAATCATCAGGGGCTTTAAATTAGCTCGGGCAGCATAAATGGCAGCCGTTAATCCTGCAGGTCCAGATCCAATAATAATCACATCTTCAATATGAGCGCTCATAAACTATCCTTTAAAAAGATCCATCTCGATTTTTACTCGATTTAAAATTTAAATCCTACTTTTAATTGCCGTCAAAGCTTTTGACTAACTGCAAGAGTTGCTGAGCAATAGCTTCAGGCTCAGCCGCAAGGCCATGTTGCCTTGGCCAGGCCGATTTTGGCAACATATCTGTGTTCATATAGCCCGGGCTAAACAAACTGAGAGGTATCTGAAACCCTTCTTTTTGCAGCGTTGTAATCAAGCCGCGCAGCGCGTGTTTAGAAGCACAATACATAGCAGCATTTGGATCGGGCTGTGTTTCGGCAATAGAGGAGCCCACAAAAACCATTTGTAAAATTTTTGAATCTAATTTTCCAAGATAGTTTAATAGATAAGCTGGAAAGCCAAACGACACATTAAAACTCCAAAGGTGATCTTTCCACTCAAATTTAGAATAGGGGCCGTAAGGACCGCCTCCAGCGAAATAAAAAATTCGATCGGCTTTAAAATCGGCTATTTTTTCAGCATATAACTCAAAAAGTTCTGTATTCGAAAAATCAAACCCATTGATACTTCGTGAGGCCAAAAATAAATCAATATTAGGATACGTAGCCAAAGCTAGCTTTGAGAATGCCAGGCCCAAACCGCGGCTAGCGCCCAAAAGCACCCATTTTTCATTTCCACTATCATTCATACAAGGCCTCCCAATACTAGCATCGTATCCCTGCGCGCGTGTTTGCAAAAAGTACCTGACTGCTATTCTACACTCGCTTTTTAAACAAATAAAACCTATTCAATTCGGAACTATTAAAAACACTCTTAAACTAATTAAATCTCGGTTTTCACCCGTGGTCTTAATATAAAAGGAAACTAATGAGAAATCTATTGGCTACTGGCCTATTACTAATTTCAACGACTGTGACGCTTACTGCGGGCGCGGAACCTGCAGAAAAACAAACTCTAACCTTAGGTTCGGGCTTTTTTGAATATTCTGAAACTAGTCAGGTTTCAATCGCCTTAACAAATACTACTGGGCACGGTTTGGCCGTAGCTCAATGTGAAAAAGAAGACCAATCGATTGCTTATGGCGGCTGCGACACTCATGGAAAAGCAGACGCTATGATTGGTAGTTCGATTCATTACGGAGCAGGTCAAGGAACGCTTCAAGGGTCTTATGGTATTTTTGCAGCCAATGGTCGATATACTTGGATCTGTAAGTTCAAAGACTTAAAACAAGATGACTATGTAATTGCAAAAGTGGTTTGCAAATAATTAATTAGAAAAACGTACGTTTGAATGCTTTTGATCGTACGTTTGATTTGCTCTTTGGCCCGGATACTCGCTAAGATGCTGTTTACCTATGACTATTTTTTTTTCAGC
>JAYTTH010000148.1:0-7872 GCA_043745515.1 Pseudobdellovibrionaceae bacterium
ACAAAAACCCCATCTTTCTTGAGTGCTGCCACGAGGTCAGTAGGTTTGTAGCCAGGCTTCCCATACGCATCAGCTTCTAAGAGTTTATTGGCACTAAGATAATCCACCAGCTTTGCAATAGCTTTTGCAGCTTCTTCAGGGGAAGCCATTGACGTTCCACTTTTTACAGCCATTTTATCATTGTTCTGTAATTTCAATGTGTGAACGTTCATTTCGATAGCTTGAATTATCAATGTGCGAAAGGTGTTGTAGTCTTCTGGTGGCAAATTAAGCGCCTGTAAGGCAGCAGCGACTCTAGAGTCCTGAGTACTTAGTGAAGCTAAGTGTATTTGAGTTCTGAATATTTCAGGAAATCGGGCTTGCAATACAGTTTCCGCACCGGTCATATTAAATGTCATTGTGCTCGATCGAATATTTTCTCCACGAATTTGAAATACCTCTCCATCAGTCATGACTTCATTTGTAAAAGTCGACGGTCGTCCTTGGGCATTTAGACTTCCGACAATAACAACATTTTTTAAATTTTCACCAGGAAGAGGATCGTCTCCATCTTTTTTGTGATTGGAAAGCCAAGGTGATCGAAGGTCTGCGGGGTAGTTAGTGCGTGTAAAGCCATCTGAAATTTGATTTTCATTTCCAGCGGCCATAAAATAAAGTGTGTTTTTTCCAATTGTTGTAATGGCATCAGCCACTGTGTACTTTTGAAACTCGCCAAAAATAAAATCTAAAGTCGCACCAATTTTTTCATCGTCAGTGTCGGTCGTAGGGTAATATTCAGGTTCGGTAAATCCACCGCCAAGGGACAAATTGCCAATGGCGACTTTTTCTTTTGCGACATCTGTTATTGCTGTTACCAAGTTCCAATGTAATTCCTGACCAACTATTCCCGACGCTGAAATATCCCTTTGTAAATAGGATTCAAATCGAACTTTCATAAATTCTGCTAATTGTAGTCGGCCATCCGCATTGGTGACATCCATATTAAGATCAACTTTGGCTTCGTTTTTTAAAAGGTCAAAGAGAGATCGCGCGACCACTGGCTTTTGAAACCATTCAAACATCGCATCTAAATTTCGTTTCACTATTGGTTTTTCAACTGAAGGAGGTGCTTTGATATAACCTAAGCCGATTTTGTAGGGTACTATTCGAAAGTTGTCGCCGACATACGCGACTGGGGTGGTTGCTACATGGGTCCCATGATCTTGGTCCATAGATGACGAGTGAAGCAAATGGTGTTTGACCCGAACTGAATACCGCCTGTTTATGGAACTTTCGTCTGCTACCCATGGTAAAGTGCCCACGGAATCTATGTGCGCTAATATACTATCAATATTTTTTCCAGCAACTGCGGACAGAATGAATTTGCGTACTTGATCTAGTCCAAGCAACTGCGCATTCAATTTGGCCATTTCGTCAGCTCGTCGTTGTGTAACTTTGTCTTTTTGTAGCGTTAAGATAACATTTTTATAGACCCCTAATGCACTTTCAATTATCTGGTCCCAAGTTAATTGAGGCGCACGAGCTTTAATTTTTCGTAGGCTAAGGTAAAAAGAATACGCAGGATGGTGAACTTGTGAACCTAATTTATTCTGTGCGATCAACATAGATATTTTTTCAAAAGTATAAGAATAGATCAATTCTATTGGATCGTTGTAGTCAAAATGATAGGCACGAAAGTATCTAGCGGTATCTGTTGTTATTTTATAGATCGCGCTTCCGATAACTGTTTTTTCATTTACAATATTGGCTATTGTTTGTTTTAACTCAACTACACCTTCCATTCGTTCTAAATCGTAATTACCAAAAAAATCAGGTAGCCCCGAATCTGGCGCCATTATCCACTCTCCACTTGCGAAAGTGAAGAGTGATTTTTCAACACCAACAAGCGAATCTGTTTTCATGATTGGCTGAACTGTGTGGCCGGTGGAGGCTAACTGTTTGTTGGCGTCAGCGTTGATATTGTAGCTAAGAATTCGAAGTAATCCGATAAGGTTTGTATTCTTTGAATTCATTTTAATAAAAAATGTTTTGGCTAATTTAGGATTGGCTCTGATCGCAGCCGTAACTTGAACCATTACCTTTTCATTGAGATCTGAAAGATATTTATTTGGATTTTCATTCGGGGCAACGATCAAATCATCGTCATTTAGGCCGCTGGAGCCAATCACCATAGCCCAAGGATCAAGTAAATGAGGGAACGCGTAACCAGAATTTCCCATAAGATCTAATCCAGCACCTACCACTTTACCGTTTTCTACTTTAAAGGCGATATGATCGCGTGCCACTTTATTTCCTGGGTCAACACCTGTATCAATGACTGCAAATTTGACCAAGCTTCGTTTTTGATCGACCCCGACTCGAGCTACAATTTCTTGCTCAAATTGTTTCCAGCCCGGGGAATCTCGTTGAGCATCGCTGAAACTTTTTGGAATGACACCATTTGCAAAAAATCCTTCGGCCCCTTGATAAATGACAGGGTTGCGTGCGTCCACTGAACGTATCCCTAGGCGTCTTTCTGTATCAGACTCAATTCCAATCTTGGCTCGGGATCGGCGGTTGCTCTTAGCGTCTGGATCTTTGCCAAAGCCTTGAAAGCAAAAAGAAACCGTAAGAATAAAACTAAGGGCTGTGACAACTGTACGTCTCATGATTTCCGCCTTTGGTCTAGCTAGTGCAGTTTTTGTTCCTTAGTTTTATTCAGTTTGGCTCTATAAATTGTATAGAAAATTGACATTTCCTTTGAGTCGTCGCTATTTTTGCCGACACGGAAGAGTTCTTTTAAGTTCTTTTAAGTCCAGTTCTTTTAAGTCCATCCTGAAATAGCCGATAAATAGTTAGAATGTTAAAGAAAAATTCGAATAAAAAAAATTCAGCTGCTGATGACTTGCTGAGTTCCTTGCTAGAGGACGTTGATAAGTTTGAAGCTACTTCTGATGAAAAATTAGAATTGGAGCCGACCGTCTATGGGTCTCCTAAGAAGAGTTCTAAAAGTAAATCTGATGAAAAAGATATGGAAGTTTCGAGTGATTTTTTAATGCCTGGATTTGAAGCCGAGAAATCTCGGGTGAGTGTCGGACTCAGTCAAAGCTCTGTTGAAAATGTCGCAGCCGATGATTTCTGGGAACAAGCTGAAAAAATGGCAGGAAAACAGGTCGATCATGCCAACTTGAACGAATCAGATGATTACAAAAATTTAGAGAAAAAAAAATCAAGCTATAAAGGGCCAGAAGCCAGTAGTGATTTCCTGGATCAAGTAAATGCGCAATTGTCCCCGGTCCACAAATCGGGCGTTGTAAATACACACTCCGATGGGGCGTCCAACAAATCTAGTTACGACAGCAAAAGCGTTTCAAATTATGAAGACAGCCGTCCAGAAGCTAAAGACAGTAAATTTATTCAAGGACTCAATAACGGTACCGAAGTTTTAAATGAGATTAAACTTGAAAAGCCAGATTATAACGATCACACAGTGCCAATTTCTAGGCCTGAGGGAATGGAGTTGCCTCAGGTTATGGGCCAAACCATGGACGCCGATCGAACCGTCGCAGTTACCCAGTTTGCTCAAAAGCAAAACAGAATTAAAAATCAAAATGATCACGAGCCACCTAAAAATTTTCCATTGGACAGCTCTGAGCCTGAGAGTGAAGATAGAATAATGCTGATCACACAGCAAAAGGTCGCCAAGTCAAACTCGAGTCAAGTTTCTATCGACGCTAGTTTGGCTCAGGCTGAAAATTTACGAATGGCTCAAAATCGAATCCTCGATTTAGAAAAAGAAATTGAAAGACTTCGCCAAGAAAATGACGAAATTTTGACCGCCTCGGAAATTCTTCGTACGAAAGCTGAAGAATTTACGACTCGAATTTCTGTGCTTGAAAAAGAGGCTCAAGAAAATAAAACAGACTATAAAAATGAGATTGCCATTATGAAAGGTAATCTTTCCTATAAAGAAAATGAAAATCAAAAGCTAAAAACCAAAGTTGAAGAGCTTGAGCTAAGAATCAAGACCGACTTTAAGAAAATTCGTATTCGTGAGCGCGAGCTTGAGAATCGCCTAGAACTAGTAAAGGCTGAAAAGCAAGCTGTAGCTAAGTCAAAAGACGAGCTACTGTTAGACCTTCAGCGAAAGAACGACCAGTCAAAGAGCGAAATTGAAACGTATCGCGAAAAAGTCCAAGAATTAAATAAAAGCTTAGAGAATAATCATAGTCAGATTAAAATGACAGTACGAGCATTAAGAATTGCCCTTTCTCATATAGAGGACAAATCGGATGCATCAATCACAATTAAAAAAGCTAACTAAGCTTGAACGATCAGATCAATGAACGAAGAAATTGAAGTTAAAAAAGAAGGTCCCAAAAAAATCAAACTTGTGATTAGCAATTTGCATTTGGGAAAAGGCCGATTCTTGGAAAACGGCGGTATGAACCCGTTAGAGGAATTCTATTTTAACGAAAAATTTGTCGAATATATTAATTATTATTCAAGTGGCGTTTACAAAGACTATGAAGTTGAATTAATAATAAATGGTGATTTTATCAATTTTTTACAGGTAGACTATAAAGGTCATTTTTTATCCGTGTTGACAGAGTCTGTATCGCTGGAGCTTCTTAAAAAAGTTGTCAAAGGTCATAAAAATATTTTCGATGCCTTAGCAACATTTGCATCCAAAGATAACAAGCAGATTACCTATATAATTGGAAACCAAGATCAAGCTATGCTTTGGCCGAGTTGCAAAATATTTCTCAATCAAGTCATTGGGTCACCAATTCGGTTTAAAAATATTATGCATTATTTTGATGGGTTTCATGTCGAGCATGGTCATATGTATGACGCCATTAATCGAGTTGATCCTAAAAAATTTTTTTTGAAAAAGAATTTACCTGAACCAATTTTGAATTTGCCAATTGGAAGTCACTTTTTTATTGAACTCGTTTTAAAAATTAAGATGCGTTATCCATTTATTGATAAAATCAGGCCGTTTAAGAAGCTAGTGACCTGGACTCTATTTAATCATACACGATTGTTTTTCACTTCTATTTTTTCGATAGGTCAATTTATTGTTTCTAATTTTTTCACCAAAAATCCTAGGAAAAATTTTTCTTTAAAGACGCTTTCTAAAATGCTTATCCAGAGCGCTCTTTTCCCAGACTTATCGTCATCTGCGCGACGGTTATTAAATAATGAACGGATACACACCGTGATTTTTGGGCAGTCCCAAGGTTATAAGTACAGACAATGGGAAATGGACAAAGAATTTTTTAATGTAGGGACATGGACTGAAATTACGTCTCTGGACATTATGTCTCTGGGCCGTGTGTCCAAACTGACCTACGTTCTTATCGAATACCCAACCGATGAATCAAGACCTAGAGCCAGACTCAAAGAGTGGCGTGGATATTATCGTATCGAAGAAGATGTAGTTATTAGTTAAGCCTTGGTCTTTATGCTATTAAATGGCGTTGTTTATCAATAGCCTAGTTTGGCAAAAATAATTGTAGCTTAGCGGATTTAGCGATATTCTTTTTATATGTCCTCGGGAAAAGATGATACAAACGAAAAAACGATGGTGGCTTCAGACACGACTTTGAAGCGCGAACTTTTGCGCTCAGACAGTGCGCCGCCGGTTCTTGTTGTTCTTATGGGGCCTCCTGGCTATCAAGGAAAACAATGGGCGCTAATGGATGCGTTTGTAATCGGCAGGGCTATTGAATCCAATGTCTTTATTGATGATAAAAGTCTGTCGAGATCCCATGCCCGTGTTGATATCAAAGAAAACAAAGTTTATGTCGTTGATTTAGGATCGACTAATAAAACAATTGTAAATGGCCAAATTCTGCCGCCGATGGTTTTATGTGAAGTAAAAAATAATGATCAAATTAAAACAGGAAACGTGATTTTTAAATTTCTAGAAACTGGGAATATTGAAGTGTTATCTGCCCAAATTTTATTTGAGAAAGCCAATCGTGATGCTCTCACTGGCGCCTATTCAAAAGGTGCTTTGCTAGAAAAAGGCCCGGAATCTATCAAGCGTTCAGAAGTTCTAAATGAAGCTTTAAGCGTGATTGTATTTGATATCGATTTTTTTAAAAAAATTAACGATACCCATGGACATCCTTGTGGTGACTTTGTTTTGAAAGATATGGCAAGAGTCGTTTCTACTAAACTTATTCGATCTAACGATTTTTTCGCGCGCTACGGCGGTGAAGAGTTTGTACTTATTTTAAGTGGGACTCCAGACAAAGTAGCAGCAGAAATAGCGGAACGCATTCGAACCACTATCCAGAATCATGAGTTCAAGTTTGATGGCAAGATAATCCCGGTTACGGTATCAGTCGGCGTTACATCCAAACAGCCCAGCGACAGTCAATGGCAGTTCATGTTTGATCGCGTAGATAAAGCTCTTTATACCTCAAAGCAAACGGGCCGTAATAAAGTAAGTGTAGGCTAATCTTTCGAGCATATGTATTGAAAGTATTTGGTTTCTATTGGTACAAGCATTTAATTATTTTTCCTCGATAACTTTAGGTGGTGGCAATTTGCCTGTTCCTTTTTTTTCGTTTTGAATCCAAATGCTTTTTATTTTTTCTGCAAGATCTCGCTTTAGTTCTAGGTATTGCCCAAGACGTTTTAATCCGAGGCTTTTTCTGATTCGTTCTAGCTCTTCAAGGGTCAACGTGTATTGTGATTTTTGGACTTTTTTAATTTTTAAATAGGTTGATAAGCGATCCGATTCATTAGGGTCTCGGCTCAATTTTTTGTAAAGAGATTCTAATTCTTCGTTTGTGGCTGTTTTTTTCTTGTTCGAATCTTTAATATAAGTCGAAACAGTAAGTTCCTCCTGAGGGGTCAATTTCAGTTCATCAGATATTTTCCAAATAAATAGATCTTCAAATTTTTTGACCTGCTTGTCTGTTTCAGCCAGAGTCGGAAATATTAGGAAAAAGGTAAGTACGATGATTTTCTTTGTACGCATAATATAGTAGACCTCGAATTGATTTCGAGGCTTACCATATTTTATTTTGGCTCTATTGTTTTAACAATCTACATTGAGTCGAATACTTCTTTGGTCAAGTCTATATTTGAGTATTGTCCATCACTCATCAAGTCCTGGTTTGCGTACGAAGACAAAACCGTGTTGTCCATTACTTCGGGAGAGTTTTTCAGTAGACCTATTAGCTGGTCTTCATTCTTAAATTTTACAACCGCGTGGTTGTTGCTAAATTGTGAATTTGCATTGTCAATATTTCGAATTCCTACAACGACAGCAAGCGCGCTCATTGTAATCAGATAAAGTCCATTTCGCCAGTGTCGCTTTAGTAAATCTTTAGGCTTTTGAAACCGCGGCGGCGGCTTCACCTCAAGATTTTCTACGCTGGACATAATTCGATCATGCAATCTCTGATAATAGTCTTCCGAATCTGGAATTTGGGTTTCCACGTCCATGATATCCATATGTTTCAATTTACGTTCTGCTGTTTTTAGTTCATCGTTTAAGCGTCTCGGGTTCATGTTAATCGACCTCCGCAAACTGTACCATATCAGAATAGATCCCGGTAAACGCTTCGCCGCGGCTCTTTAGCTCGGGCTTTTGTTCGAAACTGTCTTTTAATTTTATCAACGCATGTCTATAGTTAGCTTTCGCTGTGTCGTATGGGCATTCCATAATATCTGCGATCTCCTTGAAGCTAAGATCTTCGTATATTCGTAAGATCAAAGCGGTTCGTTGTTTAGTTGGCAATTTATCTATCTCTTCTTGTATTTCAGCGGACAGCGCAGAATGAACTAACGATGTCTCGGCAATGGCTCCCACTGCTATCTGAACTGTGTCGATATCAGTGGTTACTCGTTTTCTTTCGCGTAGTTTGTTTT
>JAYTTH010000149.1:0-7870 GCA_043745515.1 Pseudobdellovibrionaceae bacterium
CGGATTATTTATAGCCATTGGACATAAGCCCAATACCGAATTATTCACTGGTGTTTTGGATATGGATGAAACAGGCTATTTAAAAACAAAGCCGGGCACGTCTTATACAAATATAGATGGTATTTTTGCCAGCGGAGATGTTCAAGACTCTGTATATCGCCAAGCGATTACGGCGGCTGGCACAGGCTGTATGGCGGCGATCGATGCGGAACGATGGTTGGAAGGGCAAGAGTCGAAATGACAAAGAAAATAAACACTAAAGATCTAATCAGCAAAATTGAAAAGATCACAAAGGCAAGGATTGCCTCACAAGATGTTGTTCCCTTGGATAAGTTTCGTGAAACCAAAAAAAAAGAAGAACCCAAAGTTATATTAGTCATCGACGATGACGAAACAATGCGCGCTTCTATCAAACGCATTTTAGAATCAGAGAACTACACGGTTAAGTTAGCCGCTCAGGCAAACGAATTATCTGAAGTATTGGACGATTCCCCTGTGGATCTTATTTTATTGGATATTGGATTGCCGTGGATCAATGGATTTGAATTAGCTGAACTTTTAAAAGAGCATAAAGATCTGAAAAATATTCCTCTAGTATTTGTCTCTGGGCACGTTTCACAGGATGACATGCGACGAGCTTTTTTAGTGGGCGCGCATGATTATATCAAAAAACCGTTTGAAATTGAAAAATTGAAAAAAACGGTGAAAACTCTTTTGAAAATTTCTAGCGAAGACTAGCCGGCTTTTTCTTTTTTGTGAACTTGATGTATATAGGTATTAATCATATCCTCTAGAATTCGCTGACTTTTTTCGTCGGCGTTTAAAAATACCAAGCGTTTTGGGTCTGTGACATCGCCGACACATTTAGAATTGAAATGAATGCGAGATTTTTTAGGGTCTTTTTCAAGTTTATTCGAAATGATCACGCTGAAGTCAGAAAATAAAAACTCTTGCGGAATTGGATCGCGCAGTTTGACCCCAGATATCGATATATTTTCAGATTGCGAACGAAAAGTTTTACCTTTTTTTGTAATGAGAATAATTTCGATAGCAAAATTATATCGTACCCCTTCCCGGCGGTCCGCAGGCATCGAGCTGTGAGGTTCCATTTTTATAGCTTCTGTTTTAGCTGCCTCGGGTTTTTTTTGCTCTGAACGATCATTTTGCCGACGATCGGCAGCTTTTAATCGATCCTTTAAACGGGTAATATCAAGATCAATGTTTTCGGCCCTAAAATCTGGAAAAAAATAGCCATAGTCTACTTTCTGATTTGGGACTTCCTTTTTCACCTCGGTAAATTGAACTTTTGGTTCTTTTACCATTAAGTTTTCTGGGTCGATAGGAACGAGCACAGTTTTGTCGAAATTGTCTGTTACTGAAATGCTTTCAGTCGTGGTGTTCGCCTCTTTGAGTCGAGTTAATGTTTTGGTAACAGACGTTTTATCCATGTTTTTCTTTTTAATTGATGGCGGAACGACAAAATAATCTTGATCGACTTCCAAAAAAGATTTGAGATCAATCCACTCATCCCAGCCTGGAGTCCATATAAAGGCTTGAAAGCTTTTCTTCTGAGCGAGATTCAAAATCAAGGCCTGTGCCTGCGTGAGGTTTAATGGCTTGCTTTGTTTTTTATTTTTATTGTCGTAGAAAATCCAAATTTTCCCAGTTTGTACCATGTCATTTATTCGGTAATTTCCGGGGCATTCTTTAGACGAATGCTGATTTTACTGGTCTATAAACTAAAGTCGTGTCATTTAAAAAGACTTATGCGAATTGAGAATCAAATTTCAAAAAGTGAACAGGCAAAAAATCAATATCTAGAGACTCATTATCTGGCCAATTTAAGTCCTGAATTTCGAGCCCTTATGGATCGCGCACGTCTTGAATCTCGAAAACTCAATAAAGAAGGAATTTCTTTATCTATATCAGAAGCATACTTAATTTCTGAACTAGTTAGACAATCGTCTAGTATGAATTTCATTGAATTGGGATCCTTGACGGGATTTTCAGCCTTATTTTTGCTTAGAGGTCTTGCGCCGGGCGGGCGGCTGTATTGTTTTGAAAAAGAAGACCAGTGCGCAGATATTTTAGAGGACTTATTTTCAAATATAACTTTGGTCCCGGAACTGAAATCAAAATCATTTTCTGTCATACGCGGTGATGCTCGCGCAAATTTGAATGGATGGATTGTTCCAGCTCAAATTTCTGGTGTTTTTATTGATGCCAATAAAGCCGCCTATTTGGATTATTTGAATTGGATGGAAACCCACTTGAAGGGTCAATTTGTTGTAATTGCCGACAATGTGTTTTTGAGCGGTGCCGTTTGGGGGCAAACGGGAACACCGTTTTCAGAAAAGCAAATTCATATTATGAATACATTCAATGCAAAGCTTTGTAATCCGGATCAATATGATTCTTTTTTTGTAGGGACCAACGAGGGACTTATAGTGGCCCGGCGTAAAATATAGAATTTATTAAACTGGTGTTGCGACTTCATTTAGAAATGGAACTAAGCCGGCAAGATAGTCGTCTTTGAAATCTTTCAACCCGTTTAAATGACCAGCTTTGGGTAGGCTAAGCTTGCGCCAATCCAAATTAGAATGCCTTTCAAAAACCCCGTCGATATGATTAGGTGGAATAAGTAAATCTTTCCACCCTCGAATCGAGAGTACTTTAAATCCTTTTGGAAACTTCTGTAGATGCATATGAACATCAGAATGCAAAAAGGGACTCCAAATCATCGGGGTAATAATTGTTTTTGCAAAACTAGAAACGAGGCCATCTTTTTTAAAATATTGAAACAAATGAAAAACAGATGTCAAAAACTTATCTGAAGGCCCGCTGTCACAAATCAATGCCACTATGTCTAAGTTATTTCGGCCTGCCATGGCTTCGATCGCGCTTGTAGTTGGATTTGAAAAACTATAAACAATTTTTTTCTGAGGAATCAAATTGAACAGGTCATTAATTTGGTCTGCCCAAATATGTTTAATTCCGGGAATATTTTTTTTACTAAGTGGGTTTATTAAAAGCGCCATTTTATCAATCAAATTAAATGCAAAAGCGTCAAAGCCGAGTTCGTTAACAACATCTATGTGTCGTTTCAGAACTTGCTTTGATCCTTCGTAGAAATGTACAAAAAAAATTACTTCATTAAATTTTTTCTGTGTACTTGGGTAGTATTCGCCATCGAACGGGTAATCCATATTTTTTTCCAGGTGATTTTAGTATGCGACAACACGAATTTGGTCGCAAGAACGCTTGCGTCGTTAAGAACCGCTACCCTATTTTTAGCGAAATTGCCCGGTTTCCTTATAGATTTCATTTTTTTGATACGAATTCGAATTTTCAAAGAGACTTTGGACTATGTTTTGTGCTGATTTTCTAAACTGTTATCAGCATTGACATGGTTAAAACTAAGCTTAGACTTAGCGTATGACATCATCAGACAAATATCTTCCTATTAGCGGTCGCGAGTTTCCAAGATTTTCAGCAATCAAAACATTTTTTAGACTACCTTACGTTTCTGTACAAGACGATTTTGACGTCGGAATTTTTGGAATTCCTTTTGATGGGGGAACTTCCTACAGGCCCGGGGCACGATTTGCACCAACACATATTCGAGATTGCTCTAGCCTTGGACGTTCCTACCATTGGTCGCGGGGTTTGAATCTATTTAAAAAAGTTAAAATTGCAGATATTGGCGACTGCTCGACCGTGCCATTATCGATGGAAATGACTTATGAAAAAATTGAAAGTTTTGTTTCCACTTTAATAAACAGAAATAAAAAATTCATCTCAGTTGGCGGTGATCATTCAACCACGTTGCCGGTTTTAAGAGCGCTTCGCAAACAACACGGTCGCCCTTTGAGTTTTATTCATTTTGATGCTCATTTGGATACTTATCCGGCAGCTTGGGGCTGCGAATTTCATCACGGATCGTTTGCAAGACATGCCGTGGAAGAAGGGCTTGTTGATCCCAAGCGAATGTTTCAAATAGGTATTCGCGGACCATTGGCTGATGGAAGTGACTTAGATTTTATTAAAAAGCATCAGATTTCTGTTTATACGATGGACGATATTAAAAAAGAAAGTATCGCAGAGTTTATAAAAACAATTCCTCGTTTTTCTGAAAACGAACCTACATTTATTAGCTTTGATATTGATTGCGTAGATCCTGCCTACGCTCCTGGAACAGGAACGCCCGTTCCAGGCGGCCTAACCAGCTATGAAGTTCAACAAATACTTCGCGGACTGAAGATAAAAAATCTTGTAGGCGCGGATTTAGTAGAAGTGTCTCCGCCCTATGATCATGCCGACATCACCGGGATTTTAGGAGTGGATATTATTTTTGAACTTCTTTGCCTTATGAACGGGTAGTGCTTTTTTTATAGGTCGTAAAAAAAACTCGAAGAAACCAAAAGTGTTGAATGAAGAGATTCTTTGACTGGACAGCTAAATGCAATATTTTCTAAATTGAGTCTCTGGTCGGGAGTAAGAGTTTTAGGTAAATGAATTTCAACTCGAAGTTCACCAATACGTCGAGGTTCCAACAGCATAATTTTTTCTATAGTGCCGCGAATTCCATTCAATTGATAGCCAAGCGGTTCGGTCTTAATCGCCATTGTTGTTAGCATACAGGAAAGCAATGATACGGACGTTAAATCTGTAGGTGAAAAGTATTCGCCTTTTCCATGATTGTCTTTTGGGGCATCGGTTTGAATTTCAGAATTTGAAGGCGTGTGAGTCAGCAAACAGTGTTTCGACCCTTGATAAATAACGCTCATTTTAACCATATATACCTCACATTTTGAAATAGTAAATAGCGCGCTCTGAAACTAGAGTCAAATCCCTTCAGGTCAGTTTAAATAGGGAATTGCGCCTTAAGAAATGTTTGTGGTAATCTAAGTGGAAGATAGATTGAACGTCGATATTTGTCGATGTGAAGCACGAAGGAACGTGTTGTCGTTTAGTAACTTAAGTTTGTTTTATAAAAATTTTTCTGAACTTTACAGTGCGGGAATTGATGTCGCTTCGACTGTTGAATCATTAAAAACTAGTGAAAAAAATGTGGAACGAAATTACTCGTTGCAGCTAGTAGCCCTCAATTTGAAAAATGGTCGATCTCTTTATCAGAGTTTAAAAAACACCCAGTATGTTCCAGTGTATGATCTTCCGATTGTGAAAGCGGCCGAAGATTCTGGGCGGATTGTTGATATTTTTAATAATTTGGCTAAAAAACATTTGGACACAAGCGAGTCAGTAAAACAAATTCGGCAGAGCTTAATAAAGCCGTTTTTTACTTTAGCCGTTGCCTTGATGTTTCCAGGGGTGCCAGATCTGTTTTCGCAAAAAATAACAGTGGCGTTGTATTTAAAAAATAGTTTGGGAATCTTATTTTTAATTTCGGTCGCTTTTTATTTAGTCTATAGTTATTGGACCCAATCGTTTTTTGATATTAAAAAAGCCAGAAAATTACACCGGGTGCTAATATTAGTCCCTTTGTTCAGTTCATTAAGCGCGCGAACAGCAATAGAAAAATTTTCGTCCTCTTTGGCGATGATGTTGGAATCAAGCATCGATTTTTTTGAAGCGCTAAGACAAGCCGGTCAATGTTCTGCAAACCCAAATATTCAAAGCGCAGTAAATCGAATTGTGCCAAAAATACAATCAGGAATTGATCTAAAAATAGCGTTCAAGGCCGAACGCATTTTTCCAGACGAACTAACAACCGCAGTAGCATTGGGATCTCAAAGCGGAAAACTACCAGAATTTCTGAATCGCTACAGCTCGGGCCTCAGAGTTCAGAACGAACGAACCGTACAAACCACGGTCAAGTTTTTCCCAATTATTTTATATTGGCTAGTGGTGATTCAAATTGCCTTTTCAATAGTTACATTCTATCGCGGCTACTTAGATGAACTTTTAAAAATAGCACCTTAATTTTAAAAATCCTGGAGGTGCCATTTTTGGGAATGCTGTATTTATTTTTAAAATGTTAAATCTGTGGCTTTTTTTTCCAAGAAAATTTAACAAGCTCAGCGCGACGAAATGTAGTGCCATCGTTTGAAATAGATAAAACGACATTGAATGGCACTATTGATATCCAGGTTTCTTGATCTTTTATTTTGCAAGAGCTGAATTGCCCGGCTTTTACTTTAAGTGCCTCGATTTCACCTACGTTTTTTGAAAATCGGCATTTTAGCATGTAAAGATTGAGCTCAAAGGAATTTAAGTATTCAGATTCTGGAATCCATTTTGAAACTTCTTTGTCTTCAGCTTCAAAGTTGAATTTTTCGCTTACTTTTACATAATTAATTGATTTTCCAGCCGGCGATTGCATTTTTTTTTCGTCGATAATTTCTTTTACTAGAGTACCTTTTATGGTCGATATTTTAGTTGTTTCTTCGTACTCATAAGCAGCCCATTCACCAATACGAGATCCCGCGGAGCAGATACCTGAATATAATAATGTTAGAGCCAACAATAACTTCATAAACATCCTTTTAAATGAGGTTCCTAACAAGAATAAGGGATCGGAATTAAAATACAATTAAATTTCCCATATAGATTGTAGAAACTTAAATGAATTCAGCTCGTTATTAAAGACTGTAAAACTAGACAGCTAAAATTTGACTTAATTGAATATATTCAAGGGGGCTACGTTTTTCTTTGGTTGTGGCAATATCTAACGGAACCTGCACTAAATTTGGTCCATCTGTGCCAATCATTAAATCGCAGAATCCTTTGCACAAATTATCAATTGCAGCAGAACCCATTCTGGATGCTAATACTCTATCCACCGCTGTTGGAGTCCCGCCTCTTTGAATGTGCCCTAAAATACAAATTTTAGGATCGATTCCTGATTTTTTACGGATCGCGTCTGCCAAATCATATGCCCGACCAGATTTTTGACCTTCAGCAGTGATCAGAATACTGCTTCGTTTGCCTTTTTTAATGGAATCACGAATGCGATCGATTGATTTATCAATATTAGTATTTCCATCCGGAACAAAAATTTCTTCGGCGCCGCCAGCTAAGCCAACATGGCAGGCGATAAAACCAGAATTTCTGCCCATGACTTCAACAATAAAAACCCGGTCATGACTGTCGGCCGTGTCGCGAATTTTATCAATTGCATCCAGAGCTGTATTTACTGCCGTGTCAAAACCAATAGTAAGGTCAGAGCCAAAAATATCATTGTCGATAGTTCCAGGAATTCCAACGATAGGTATTTGATGTTCTTTCCATAGCGCATGGGCGCCTCGAAACGACCCGTCGCCTCCGATACAAATGAGCCCGTCAATCGCATGGCGCCTGATGGTTTCTGCAGCTTTGACACGAATATCAGCTTTGTGAAAATCAGTGCTTCGACCTGTTTTTAAAATAGTACCGCCACGCTGAATAATATTTGCGACATCACGAATGTTTAGTGGTTTTACAATATCTTCAATCAGCCCGATATAGCCTTGATATATCCCTATTACTTCAATGTTCAATGAATAAGCCACCCGAACAATCGCGCGAATTCCCGCATTCATTCCTGGAGCATCGCCGCCGCTAGTGTAAAGTCCGATCCGCTTAATTTTATTTTGATGTTGAGCCATAAAAATCACCGTTTAAAGAAAAAAAAACAAAAAAAAAGCCGGCTTTTTGAGCCGGCTTTCTAGGAAACCAAAAATTACTTAACTAGTGCTTTAAACTCTGCACCAGGGCGGAATTTTGGAGCGTTAGAAGCAGGGATTTTGATTGCTTTACCAGTTTGTGGGTTGCGACCTACGCGTGCTTTTCGTTTAGCTTTAGTAAATGTACCAAAACCAACAAGTTTAACATCATCACCTTTTTTAACAGCTTTTTTGATGGTGTCGAT
>JAYTTH010000150.1:0-2146 GCA_043745515.1 Pseudobdellovibrionaceae bacterium
GAAAGGACTTTTAGGAAATTTTTTTGCAAACCCTTTAATTCGGATGGTTAAGTTGCGATATCGGCCCGATTGATAGTCCGAAATAATTTCTGAGTAATATTCTAAATCTGATTTTGATTCTTTGATTCCTTCAAGCTCCTTAACAAGCTCATCGTAGTTATTCGTTCGTGACTTATTAACGACAGCCACCGAGCTTATTGAACCCAAAACAAGAATAAAGAAACATGCTATTTTAATCATTTAGACCCCTCGTAAACATCCAACCTATTACACATCTAGTTCCCAGCCAAATTATGACACGTAAACAAAAATGACAGCAAGAAAAGTTATCCACAAAAAATGTTATCAACTCACCGTTCTGGACCTTGGACCGTAGCATTTTCAAGGATTTGAGCTATTTGCTGCAATTATAGTCATAAAACTCTTAGAGTAACTACTTGCCCAAATATCAGGAAATCCGGCCGAAGTAGCCGATTAAGAAACCTGATTTTCATCTTCAAAAATAGCAGGATTCCCCACGTCCTTACTTTGCATGACATATTCAAACGTGATTCTCCTATTGCCTATTGTATTATTTTTAAGCATTCAATTTGAAATCGATCTTCCAAAACCTTTGGAATCGTGGTCTTTATTTTTACAAAACACCTGCATTCAGCAGTTTTATCATCCCGGAAATCCCGCCGACCTGAGCGCTTCGTTTATTTGTGGAAAAAAGGTCACACTCAAAAGCAATAAAGTGCTTTTACAAAGCAGCGGCATCTACCACGCCATTGTAGTTTCTGGCGGGCACTTTTTGTTTATCGAGAGTATCCTTGCAAGGCTTGCACTGCCTGGCGTAGTTCGTTTTGCTATTCTTTTTATCTACTACTTGATGACAGGGCTGCAGCCACCGGGTTTACGTTGCCTTGTGCAGATCGCTCTGGTTCGACTATTTGAAGCGGTTCATTTAAAATCGAATTCATCTACTTTGTGTTTTTATTCAGGACTGATCTGTTTGGCAATTTCCTTTCCACTATGGCAATCATTAAGCTTCTGGCTTAGTTTTTCTGTTTCGATGAGTTTATGTTTTGCCCGAATTTTTCAAAAGCCTAACGATCTACTTCATAAAAAACTGCTACCTTTGTTTTTTATTTATCTATTTATCATTCCTTTCAACGCCACTAGTGGCTATCTGCATCCATTGAATTTGCTTCTGGGAATGCTTTTGCTCGAACCTTTTTGCCTGGTGCTTTTGACATCGGCGGTTTTAGTTTTTTCTGGCCACCTGATGAACTGGGACTATTTACTGGAAATCACCGTTGAAATCGATCACTGGCTGTTTCTGATTTTACAGAAATGGACCATTCTTGTACCTGACCGCAATACGGGACGGATAGAGCCTTTTTATTATTGGCTCTATGTACTGATTCTTATGGCGCTGCTGCATGTATTGAATTTATTTTACCGACGAGAAACCATCCATGAGTAAGGCCCTGGTATTTCTAATATTTCTTCTATCCACACCTAAGATTTCTGATGATTTCAAATCTGCCCCAAAAGCCCATCAAAAAGCTGGTCATGCTAAAGCGACCCGAGGTTCTTCCGTAAAAAAAAGACGATCTTTAAAAAGATCGTCTTTTAAAATTCATAAAGCCTTTGGAAAATCAAAACTTTATTCCAAAAGGCCCACAAAAAAGGTACTAGATTATACTTTGTAAGCTTTGTATTCCATTTGAAGGTCACGGGCAACTGGTTCATAACAAACATAGCCACCGTACACATTCAAACCTTTAAGTAACGCTTTGTCTTTAGCAACTGCATCTTCAACACCCATTGCTGCAATCATCGATCCGTATTTCAAAGTTACATTCGTCAATGCATAGGTAGACGTTCTAGGAACAACACCAGGCATATTTGGAACGCAATAGTGAATCACGCCATCGATTTCAAATGTAGGATTCTGATGGGAAGTCGGTCTGCACGTTTCTATGCAACCGCCCTGATCAACTGCAACGTCCACAACTACAGAGCCTTTAGACATCTGAGAAACCAATTCTTTGCTCACTAAGGTAGGTGCTTTTTGACCAGTGATCAAAACGCCGCCAACAAGAAGATCGCAATCGCGAACAGATTCTTCGATATTTTTTACGTTAGAAAACAATGTCAT
>JAYTTH010000151.1:0-2145 GCA_043745515.1 Pseudobdellovibrionaceae bacterium
TCGAATCAAATTATAGCCTTCAAAGCTACTGCCCGGCCAAATGCCGCCAAGTCCTACACCTTTATTAAAGGGTAACAAAGTTTTTGCTTTGACGACATTGTCGTCAATAATAGCCCTGTAAAGCGGATGCAAAGTGTCCAACCATGGGGGAATGGCGCCCTCATTTAACAGATAACTTACTACCGGGAAATGCCCTGCGTTCAATGCCATATCGGCAGCGGACAAATGATAAACCGAATCTGATTCATTGATTGGATCAAAAGTTAAAGTGGGTGCACCTGAATTTGTAGGAACTGATGATTTCGCTCTTTATTTAGAGAGTTCTTTTTCAAACACGTCTAACAAATATTTCCTGTAGACGCCTTTTTTAATATAGTAGGAATTTGAATGAGCTCCGCCTTCAAAAACTTTCCATTGTTTGGGTTCCTTGCTTTGCTCAAAAACTCTTTCGCCTTGCTCTAAAGGAATCACGCCATCTTGGTCACCATGCAAAACATAAACGGGGACCGGTGAAATTAAGCTTGGGTCCCCAGCCCAAGAATCGTTCATCACTAGCCAGGCGACAGGTTGAAATAGCCATGTGATCCAACTTTTTGCCAGAATACGGCGAGCCACACTTCGATAAGAAACAAACGAGGCTTCGATAAAAACCGCTTTGTAATTCCTTTTTTCATCCAGATTTATGCTTTTTTGCATGACTTGTCCGCCTAAGCTTTGGCCATACATAAAAAGCGGAAGTTCTGGATTGATGGAATAAATTTTTTGAATGGAGGCTAGGCCTGACAAGGCTGTACTTTCTGGAGTCGGCTTTCCCGTCGATTTACCGTATCCGGGGTAATCAAAAATCATCAAGTCATAACCAGAATCAACGATCCAAGACAGCATTGAAAAATGAGCCGACAAGTTCTGAGCATTGCCATGATAAAAAAGTACTTTGGCTTTGGGATGCTCGGCATGGAAGTACCAAGCATTTATTTGATTCCCTTGCGAGTCAGGAAACGTCATTTCTTCAATATTATAAGGCAAATCTTTGCGACTGTAATACTCTTGCTGAGACGGGTAATACAAAAGAGACGAACACGCACTCAAAGCGAAGCTTATTGGGATAATGGTAGAGAAAAATTTCAACATTTAGTTCTATTTCTTTTTATGACAACAATACATGTAGTGCTCTTCGCCAATATTCATAGCCAGACTTGTCGAAAAAGGTTTATTGAGATCGCAATTGTCTTGGAGTTTATTTTTTAACTCTTTAAGACTCGATTTTATAAACCGCTCGCATCTCAAAGGATCTTCTTTCGTCGTTTTTGAAGTCGTTTCAGATTCATCTTCAGCCGAGGCGGCGATACAAAGTATTAGACTGGCAACTATAATTAAATATTTCACAAAATACCTCTCATTTTTTTTAACTGTTTTAGGTTACTAATTTGCCCAGCAATCAGGCAAATAGATTAAACTTTAAGCAAAATGATAAGATTAAACAAAATAAGATGTCACCTTATTAATGCTTGAATTTTATCGTTTCCAAAGGTTCAATTGTAAGGATCGTTTCAACAATAAGGAGGAAATTTGATAAATAAGATAATTATTTTAGTAGCATTGTTATCAATGCAATCGATGGCTGCTGGTCATCATTATGGAATGGCCGGCTGCGGTTTGGGATCTTTAGTATTTCAAGATCAGCCTGGAAAAATTCAAATCGTTGCGGCAACAGTAAATAATTTGGTGTCTCCACAGACATCGGCAATTACAACCGGCACCTCAGGCTGCTATGAAGAGTCTCGTGACGAAGTCAGTATGCGATATATTGAAAATAATAAATCAGCATTAAAAGAAGATGTGGCACGTGGACAAGGTGAAACTATTGAAGGTTTAATGACTCTTTGGAGTTGTGATAGCCACAGTCAAGTCACTCAAGATTTGAAAAAAAACTACAATAGCATTTTTAAAACCAACGAAACCAGTCAGATTTTGAACGATCTAAAATCAAATTCTGAAATTCAAAAATCTTGCAATAGCTTAACATAAGAATTGAGGCATATAATGAAATATGCCTATACGGTTGACTAAGGTTAGTGGATTAAGTAGTAAAAGTAGTGGCAAAACCAAAGTATCCAAAAACTCTATTAGAGTTCGTAGCGCAGT
>JAYTTH010000152.1:0-7793 GCA_043745515.1 Pseudobdellovibrionaceae bacterium
GTTTATAAACTTAGGGTGGAAATCTTTGGCAATTTTTTGAATCATATTTTTTTTCAAAAAATACATATGATGCATGACACTTGAATTTTTTACATAAACGTAGAGCTTTTTCTGATAGTACCCTACCGGTTCTGAGTTATCTGCGATGCCCGCACCCATCAGCTCTGACCAGCGCGACCACAATTTCCATCTTAAAAAATGCTCTGACAAAGGGCTCTTGCCATCTTCAAACAAGCTCTGTAGAACTTGACTGCTAGCTTTGAATTTACTTTTAAAATCTATTTCATCCATAATTCCCGACGAGGTTATAAAGAATTTATGACGGCTTCAAGTAAAAAAGAAATTTATGTGGTAGGTGGTGGTTTAGCTGGCTCGGAATGCGCCCTGCAGTTAGCTGACCGAGGTTACTTGGTTCATTTATATGAAATGAAGCCCGTTCAATTTTCCCCGGCTCATAAGTCCCCGACGCTGGCAGAGATCGTGTGTTCGAATTCGTTTGGATCTCAGTCTGAAGGCAGTGCCCCTCATCAATTAAAATGGGAAGCCGAGATGCTGAATTCCCACATATTGAGGGCTGCAAAAATGAACGCTGTTCCGGCCGGACAAGCGCTCAGTGTTGACCGTCAGCGGTTTTCTAGTGAAGTCGACTCGATCGTAAAAGCGAATCCCAATATCAAAATTCATTATGAAGTCATTACTAGCTTAGACCAATTGCCCCGGCCACTGGTGGTAGCGACAGGGCCACTGACGGCTGCTGATTTAGCGCAATCGATGCGAGAACATTTTGGTGGTAATTTTTTATATTTTTTTGATGCTATCGCACCGATAATTGATGTGGATTCAATCAACATGGATATTTGCTGGAAAGCCGATCGATACGCAAAAGGCACCGACGATTATATCAATTGCCCTTTCAACAAAGAACAGTATTGGAATTTCGTGCGAGAAATCGAAGCCGCTAAAAAAGTCGAACCAAAAGACTTTGAAAAAGCTGCCTTTTTTGAAGGGTGTATGCCAATTGAAGAAATGGTTTCTCGTGGATTGCAGACTCCACGCTTTGGTCCCATGAAACCGGTCGGCTTGCCCAACCCTAAAACGCAGAGGGATGAATACGCGATTGTTCAACTGCGCCAAGATAATAAAGAAGGCACTGCTTTTAATATGGTTGGGTTTCAAACACGCATGACTTATTCTGAACAGATCCGAGTCTTCAGAACTATCCCAGGTTTAGAAAACGCGGAATTTTTAAAGCTTGGCAGTATTCATCGGAATTTGTATATCAATTCGCCGTGGCTTTTAAATAAGGATTTATCTAGTCGCAAAGATCCTTTACTGTTTTTTGCGGGTCAGATTACCGGCGTCGAAGGGTATTTTGAGTCCACTTGCACTGGGATTTTGGTTGCTCAATTCTTGGATGACAAATTAAATGACCGCAAAACTATCTATCCACCTCGAGCTTCTGCAATGGGATCTATAATGGAAGCTATTACGGATGAAACGCGAGCTAAACACTTTCAGCCGACCAATATTAATTTTGGTCTCTTACCACCCATCGAAGGGATGAAAGATAAACGATTAAAGAAAGATATGCAGATTCAAAATGCTCGAAAGGCCTTTTCTGACTGGCAAACTCCTAATTTCAGCGAAGAGCGACTCAAAAAGAGTCACAAATCAGAAACTTTATTTTTAGAAACTTAATCTTGAACTAAAAAGTCAAAAAAACCGGTAATGCTTTACTTTCGTCTACCGATAACCTCAGCATGCGGGTTAAAAAGTTTACAGCTATTAGTTTTATCCTCTTTGTCGCTTCTCATTTGGCTCTTATCCCCATCCTTTCTTTTTTTGGCTTGAACGTATGTCCGGTGCTAAAAGAGCATGGATTTCTGTTTGGTTGCCAAGTTTCAACTCAATTTGCTTTCAGTGTGGTAATGATTCAAACCCTTGTACTATTGGTACTCTCGTTTTCAGTAAAAAAATGGCCACGTGGGCTTTTGCGAAAACCCTTGCTGGCACACTCTATTCCAGTGTTGTTTCTTGCCATTCATTTTTTGAATTTCTATTTTAACGCTTCTGTCTATGATCTTCAACTCGGTGAAATTTCGCCCAACGCACCGTCTGTAAAAATGTTTTTATGGATCTGCATGTCGATGATTCTTGTAACAAGTTGGCAGTGGATTGAAACCGAAGTTTTATTTCTGACACGAAAACAGGTGATCAAAGAATCACAAGGGGATCAGAATCTTTTTGTTCTTTGGCTGACAGAGCAAAAAAACAAGATTATCCCCGTAGCGGGAATCATTTTATTTTTTGGAAGTTATTTTTCATTGATGTTTATCCGCCAAGCATCTTGGGAAAATCCGCAACAGATTTTGGCAGAACAAAAAGAGAAATTTTTATACCTAACGGGCGTGGTAATACTATGGCAAATGTTGATTTACTATTTTGATTTCTATAAAAATTTGATTTTAGCAAAAGAAGTCGCGATTCACCTTAAATGTATTCAAGCTCAAAATTTTAAATATCGATCAAATACTCAAAATGCTGGATTTTTTTCGGTTGTTTTCAATTTGCTAAACCGGCTTTCAGACACTTTAACTAAAAAAGGACGCCTGCTTAAAGGGTTTTCATCATTTGTATCGGATTCAGTAGCGCAAGATGTTTTGGCAAACGAAGAGCATTCCTATTCTGGTGATTCTAAAAGAGTGGCCATCATGATGGCTGATATCAGGGATTTCACAAGTTTGTCGTCGCAATTGAAACCTCAAGAAGTGGTCGATCTTCTCAATATTTATTTTTCTGATATGATCGAAGTATTTGTCGAAAACGGGATTGTAGTCGACAAATTTATGGGCGACGGAATCTTGGCCTATGTGGTTGAAGAAGGCTCGCCAGTCGTCTATGAAAACATGCTAAAAACTGCTTTTGATATGCACCTCAAGCTGACTCAAACCAATTTGAAATTGAAAAACAGGAAACTACCAAAGATTCAATTGGGCATTGGCCTTCACGAAGGCACAGTCATTTTAGGGTCTATCGGGTCCAAGGATAAACTTCAGTACACAATTATTGGTGACCCAGTGAACGTGACAGCTCGCCTAGAAGGCCTTTGTAAAGAGCAGAAAGTGGGTCTAATTGTGAGTTCTCATTTCTTAGCAAAAGTAAATCCTAAACATCGATCAAAATTTACCAATTTAGGCGGTCAGAAAATACGCGGTATTGATTTACCGATGGAAGTTCATGGCGCTATTGCCTACGAGGCAAAAAAATATCTATCGGCAGCGTAATCAGTATTACGAATAATACTAAAAAAACGCCGCATTTTTAAGTGCGGCGCCCAAGAATTTCTAATTTTAAATTACCATTACTTACTTAACAGATTTCTTTGCGCTTTAAGAACCATCGGAGCCGCCTGGGTCATATAGCTCTCTGGATTCTGCAAACGCTTTTCATCAATTTTCCCAACAAAGAAGGTCGTTATCGAACCCGTGCTAGTCAACGTCTCTTTCAACGAAGTGTAGGAATCTTTACCTCGAACTAACATATGGAATGGATTAACAATTCCAGAGTAAATATCTACTACAGAATTTGTCTTATCCACGCGAGTGTAATCAATCAAGTAATAGTACTCTGTTCGTGCCGCATCTTTTGTTGGCAAACAAAAGTACCTAGAAAACGAACCAGGTACTTTTTTAGCTATAACCATACATTTAGTTACTTTAGCATTCATCGTAATGGCGATAGGAAGTGATGTTAATGTTTTCACTTTCGTTATTTTACCATCGTTTGTTTCTGTTTGCCGTTTTTCAGTTTTGTAGGAACCATACATTTTTCCACCCAAGCTGGCTTTTACATCCAAACCTGCGCTGAAACCGGTTGCCCATTTTGCGATTTTATTAACAGCCCACTGCCACCACAAAGTACTTGTTGGACTCCATCCAACACTTACGTTGCCTTCAACCGCTGCATCGACATTTTTCCCGTTCCCGTGATCTACAACATCACTGACTTCAAATGTTGAGGTCATATTCAAAGTTTCAACATCCATAACAGAAGGTGTTGATCCCACATTAGGATCCACTGAATCTACAATTTCAGAAACTGAAGCTTCCAATACTGCTGCCGGATTAACCAGACAACTTTGGTATTCTGGGTCATCAACCGATTTGATTTTCGCTTGGTAGTATGCAGAACAAACCGCTCTTTTTTCATCAAAATTCAAAGCCGCTTGAGTATCGCCCATGTTTTCTACAACTTTTCGTAAATCAATCAGCTTATCCACGGTAGGCAAACTAGGTGCATCTTTAGTCGAGTATTTAACAAATGGATTTCCAACCAATTCTAATCCAGCTTTTCCTAATGATTCAGCAATAGGAGCTTTAAAGCCAAGAGCATCCTGCTGCAATTTTACGTAGGAATCGTAAAGAGCTTGAGTTGAAAAGGTATTGGGTACTAATTTTATAGCCAAATCTTTATTTGCAACAAGGCCGTTAGCAAATCCTTCGAAATTTTGTTCTGTAAATCGCGCAGGAGTGTCTAAAGACATCGCCGTGAATAAGAAATTCACCCGATTTGTAATTGAAGTCACATTGCTAAAATTTAATACTATTGGAACCGTGATTAAACCAGCATCACCGCGCGGTGATGCTGAAAATTCAGTGGCTCCCAATACATCATCAATTTGCGGATTAGTGATATCGGCGTTTTCTTTAACTACTAAAAGGTAGAATTTAAAATCTCCCTTTTTTAAAATATCGCCAGCAAGTCCATCTAGGCTTTGTTTCAACAATGAAATGCTAAATCGAGTGTAGTACTTATAAGGAAACACAAGATTTAGGTTTTGATCTAATTTAAGATTATAAAAATCCACACCCTTAGATTCTAAATTCAATGTTTCAATTTCTGTCTGACGCGCAATTCGTCCCAAAGATTTCGACTCTAAGCGAGAGCCAATTTTGACATAAATTACGTTGCTTGTTCCTTTTGAAGGCTCAGCTTGGCTGGCAGAAAACTGTTGTAATTTAAAAGTCACCGAACTCGCGGACGACGCTGTTGTATCGGTGTACGTGCCGTTTCTGATAATTCCAGAAACGTCATCTTTTATTGGATTAACCGTAAACATAAATTGATCAGATCCCGAATGAGATTCTTTAGCAGAAAGACTTCGATTCATAATTACGTTTTTAACATCGTCATCTGGATCAAATTCAATCAATTCCTGCCATTGCACACATCCAAGATAATCTGTTTTCTTTTCCATTGCCACATCACCAGCAACCACATCGAAGCGCAAATTACTTAGTGAATTTGTTTGCGCGTTGTCTTTCAAACAGGCCTCTAGAGATAATAATTTTTTATTATACTTACCCTGATTATTAGGTTCACCGACTGCGACAAAGCCAACCTTAGTTAGCTTATCTACATAAAAGGTGGCGTTGTTTGCACCTTTAACTGCGGGCGTGTTGTTCTCACTACAAGAAACAACGAGAGCAGCACTTAGAAATAAACCCAAAGCGCTTTTTATATTTTTCAATGCCTTGTTGTTGTTATTAGAAAATATCATAATTAACCTCCACCCCTAAATTATAAATTTCTCGATCAAATAAAAACGGACTATCAACAATTTCATTCGCTTTTGTGTAGTTGCCAAAGAAGGTCAGTTTTTGTTTTATCAATTCCAAACTTAGACTCGCCACATAGCCTTTACGATTGTTATAACGGTTTGCCAATATCGTGTATCCCGCTGGCGTAGTGTCCGCCTCGACATTAAAAACAGTGACTGACGGTGTGATCGCCGTATTCCCAAATGTCATTTTAAGATCAAAACGCCCCATGCGGCCTTCACTTGTATCAACAAATCCACGTTCATTTTTAATATAAACAGCTTTGAGAGTCGATTTCAATCGCGATGTCCAATCTGTCTCAATAATCCCAGCGGTTTCACTTCCCGCGAAACCAATAACGTAATTTAAGTTGTCAGTCGATCCAGCCACAGAATCTGGCGAGTTTCCAGATATTAACGCCGCCTTTGCCTCACTCATTGGCAGATTGCCAAATTTAAACTGAGTTCGAGCCGCCTTAAATGTTGTAGCCAATGGGTTAACCTTCAATTCCCCTATCACTGATCCTGCTAAATAAAATGGATTACGCTCTTCTTGAACCAGTCCTTTGGTAACCCCTACCGAGGGTACAATTTCGTCCCCTTGCAGTGTAAATTTAAAAATTTCATTTGATGTCGCCAATTCAAGTTTTTGCTCAGCGCCCAAACTTGAATTCGGTGTCATGGTTGTATACAGAGGATTGATTTGATACCCAATAACACCGGCAGTTAAAGACAATGGCTTCCAGGGCTTTAGAAGAATATTAGCGTGATCTAAAACAACCCCATTAGAGCCTGCACCCTCGTCAGATATGTAGTTTTGGCCCGCACCAGAGCCAAAAAAACCGGTTAGGCCAAATCCAAAACCCAACCAATTTGTATACTCTGTTTCAACATTGGCCTCAACAAAAGCCCATCCTACATTTGATTTTAGATTTTTATCGGTAACACTGCGGCCGACGGTCGTAACTTTGATACCGCCAGTGAATTTTTTGTCGGCAGCTGGCTGATCGGTTTTAACTGTAGTGGACGATTGATTTGGTGCGGTCACGGTCGAAGTTTCGGCCCATAATAATTGAGACAAAAATATAAGGGCAAGTGCCAAACTTTGTTTCGAATTTTTCAAACCCCAAAAAGATCCATTTATAGACATAGAATCTCCCCCTAGCGTAGTTTGATAACCCAAGTTTTTTCTTTTATCTATGAAAATCAGTCGCTTATTTCAAATCTAGTGTCTAGGGAAATTCAAATTGAAATATTTATTGAAAACGAAAAGAAAATGGACAGTAATATTTTCATCGAAAAACTCAACTACCGGCTACTATAAATGGTAATTTGGTTAGCTATAACGAAGGGCCACACCTCAACAGGATAGCCTCAATAGTTTTTCAAATTCACTTTTAAATCGACCGTTTAGTTACAACTCTTTGGACAGTTCTTTGGCTGATTCTACTCGAGGCACGAAGTGTTCGCGACAGCGGGCTTCATAAGATTCTGTGGCGCCCACTTCGATTTGTGAATCTCCGCCGGCGATTTTTTGAGTTCGGCATGCTGGTGCCCCGCAGGTCATACAAACGGCATGTTGCTTAGAAACGTTTTCTGCAATCGCCATTAAAGTTGGCATCGGTTCAAAAGCCTGACCTTTCCAATCGGTATCCAAGCCTGCCACTATGACTCGTAAGCCTCGATCTGCCAAATCTTGAACGACATTGACTATTCGAGCATCAAAAAATTGGCCTTCGTCAATTCCGACAACTCGAGTTTTAGGGCTTAAATGATTCCAAATCTCTTCGATATCGTTCAAAGGAATAGCATCGATTGTGTTTTGATTGTGGGAAGTCACTTCTTTGATTCTATAACGGTTGTCTATCACTGGTTTAAAAACCTGAACTTTTAATTTGGCATATTCCGCCCGCCGAACGCGGCGAATGAGCTCTTCGGTTTTACCGCTAAACATGGAACCGACAACGACCTCGATCCAGCCCCTGGTTTGAAAATATGAAAATTCTGACATTTTGAACCCCTCGAAAACCTCGAATTATTTATTAAAATCCCTTTGATTTCATGTAAAATTTTTTGACGCAAACACTAAGCTCCGCCTTTATCGTACTTGAGCAAATTATTAACATCTTGCTGCTTGAACACGGCACTCCCGTAGGATAGCAAGCCTCTCTATGCCTTTTTTTCGAACACTTTT
>JAYTTH010000153.1:0-7761 GCA_043745515.1 Pseudobdellovibrionaceae bacterium
ATCATGGTCGATTTTTCCTAGATTCGAGTCTATTACTTAAAAAAATAATAGACTTAAGACAGCAGGACAAAAGATGAGATTCAGGCCAGATAGGCAGAACAAGGGATTCTATCCAAATTTTTTTTTATAGCTTCAAGAAGCTTTAGCGTACTTATGCTTGGACGCCTATTCGTCTTACTTGGGTGAAACATGACGTTTAATGCGACAGTCCCTATAAAACCTACACCGAACGGGTTCCCTCTTTTTTGAGCTTTAGAACTATGGTACAAGCATCCATCTTAAGGTCCGCGGGACCAGGAAGGTTTTATGGGAAAAGCACTTATTTTATTTTCGATTCTTGCCGCTGTAATGATTTTTTCAGCTGAGATAGCTCTTGCTGAAATCCAAAATAATTCAGGTTCTAAAAAATCAGGGCGGACTTTGGATTTAAGCCCAACCAAAAAATCAATGGCTGTCGCGAGCAAATCGAAAATTCGTGACGATGGCTATGAGAGAATTGACATGTCCCAATTCAAAGAATTTGAAATTTCGTCGCAGAAATCAGGCGTAAAGTCCACTTGCACTGGTAAAAGTGGAGTTAAATATAAACAAAATCAAAACGGTTTTGAAAGTTGCCTTAAACAGGCAGAGTTGGAAAAATCATCACAGCACAGTCCTTCAGATCCGAATTCAACGTCGGTCGGCATTGAATACGGTGATGATAATTAAATTGAAATAAATTTTACTTGAAAACCTCGGCCGAGTGCCCGAGGTTCAAAAACTGATTACTTGGTTTCGATTTTTATTTCAGTAGGAACCGGAAATCCACGCGCTCGCAAAAGAGCGTCCACTTTAGGATCACGACCTCGAAAAAGTCTATAGCCATCAGCTGGATCCATTGTATTTCCAACAGAGAATACATAGTTAATTAACTTCTTAGCCGTTGTTTTATCATACGGATTTCCCGCTTCCATAAAGGCTTCGTAACAATCATGATCCAATACTTGTGACCAAAGGTAGCTGTAATAGCCAGCTGCGTATTCTTCACCTGAAAATAAATGACCAAACGCCGGTAACCTGTGGCGCATAACGATTTCCGATGGCATGCCCAATTCTTTTAAAGCAGATTTTTCAAACTTAGTTGGATCAATATTTTCTTCGGTCGACAAATGTAACTTCATATCGACAATGGCCGAAGCCAAAAATTCAACAGTGGTAAAACCGCTATTGAAGGTTTTCGCTTTTTCGATTTTTGCAATAAGGTCTTTAGGCAACGGTTGACCTTTTCCATTTGTTAAAAGTTTCAATACATCTGGAGTTTCAAGATAGTTTTCCATCACTTGAGACGGAAATTCTACGTAATCTGTTGGGACATTGGTTCCGGACAAGGAAGGATATGTCACGTTTGAATTTAAACCATGCAAGGCGTGTCCAAATTCATGAAACATAGTCGAAGCATCATCCCAGGACAATAGCACTGGTTCACCCGGTTTGCCTTTTATAAAGTTGGAATTATTAGAAACGATCGTTGTCATTGGTTTTTTATCAATTCGACTCTGCTCACGATACGCACTCATCCAGGCACCTGAATTTTTTCCTGGGCGTGCATAGGGATCGAAGTACCATAGACCAACCATTTTTCCAGCTTTAGTGACTTTATACACGGTCACATCTGGATGGAATACAGGAACACCTTTTAGCTTTTCAAATTTAAAACCAAATAGTTTTCCAGCTGTGTAGAATAATCCTTTTTGAATATTGGTTAGTTGCAAATACGGCTTTACAGCGTTTAATTCCAAGTCGTATTTAGCTTTTCGAACTTTTTCTGCGTAAAAGCGATAGTCCCAAGGCTGTATTTTAAATCCTGCTTTTTCTTGATCAACAATGGCTTGCATATCAGCAACTTCTATTTTGACAGCTGCCACAGCTGGCTTCCACACTTGCATCATTAATTCCATGGCTTGCTTTGGATCTTTGGCCATTTTATCTGCCAAGTTCCAATTGGCATACGTCGCATAACCTAAAATACGAGATCTCTCGCCACGCAATTTTAAAACTTCTGGGATCACTTTGTTGTTATTATTTACGTTGTCGTTATCACCACGTGAAGTCCACATTTTAAATGCTTTTTCACGAAGCTCGCGATTGGAAGCGTAGGTTAAAAAAGGTTCAATGCTTGATCGCATATTGGTCAAAACCCATTTACCAGGTTTTTTTTGAGTGACCGCTTGTTCAGCGGCCGCTTCAACCAAAGGTTGTGGCAAACCAGCTAAATCAGCTTCTTTGTCCAGAGTCATTGTGATGTTGGCTTCATCGGCCAATTGATTCTGGCTAAACTGAGTCGCCAAAGCTGCCAATCGCTGATTGATTTCTCCTACCCGCGTTTTTTGTTTATCATCTAGTTTTGCCCCTTTTAAGATAAAACGATTGTAGCGCAGCCACACAAGTCTTTGCTGTTCAGCAGTCAATTTTTCTTTTTCAGGAGAATTATAAACGTTTTCAATTCGTTTAAATAACTTTGAATTCTGAATCACTTCATCTTCAAAGGCCGCAAGTTTTGGTGACATTACTTTTTCAACGTCTTGAAATTCAGCGGTATTTAAATTGCCACTCCATACACTGTACATCGTCATGACACGCTCTAAATTACGCGATGCCATTTCCAATTGAAGAATAGTATTGTCAAACGTAGCAGCCTGAGGATTGTTCACTATTTTTTCAATCTCTTTGCGCGATAGCGCTATGCCAGATTCTAGGGCCGGTTGAAAATCACGAATTTGAACTTTATCAAAAGGAGGCACGCCGCTGTGAGGTCCATTCCACCAATTTACAAGAAGAGGGTTCGCTGCAGTTTCAGCTGAAGCTGCACTTGGCATTTTGGCTTTTTTTGTTGTCGTTTTTTCAGCAGAAAATCCAACAGCAGATAAAACCATCATAAAATAAACAATAAATTTACGATTTAGATTGAGCATTTCTTTCTCCATTTTTTCTTATTTATAGCAAGGCCGCATCCCAGATTACAACTACTTTAAATTAAGCTTCGCTCTATGACATTGACTGTAAAGGGATCTCAGTTATTCTTGTTTTCAATGAACAAAGAGCCTCGCGTTATTTCACTTGTGCCATCGTGGACGGAAATGCTTATTTCTTTGGATATTCCAGTCGTCGGGCGCACACGGTTTTGTAGTGAGCCTAATGCCCAAGTTAAACGTATTCCCTGTATCGGGGGAACAAAAGATTGGGATTTTAACGCTTTCGAATCTTTAAAACCTACCCTTTTGATTCTAGATAAAGAAGAAAACCCCAAATTTATGAGCGAAGGCCATTCCATTCCTTTTGTTGCCACTCATGTTCAAGATTTAGAAAGCTGTGCTTCTGGAATAAGGCAAATTCGCCAAGCATTAGAAAGCTCAATCGATGAAAAATCGATTGAGAAATTAAATCAACTGGCAGATCGATGGAATCACCTCGCATTGCTGACTCCTCCTGCCAGTCTAACTGGGACCGATTTTTGGAACCACTTTCCAGGAGTCATCAAGTGGATTCAAATGCCAACAAGGCCGATTGAACAGGTATACTATGTTATATGGAAAAACCCATGGATGGTTGCTTCACACAACACCTTTATTGGAGCTCTTTTTTCAAAAATCGGGATTTCGCTGATGCCCCAGGGAACTTCGAAGCTCACTCGTTATCCAGAGATAGTCTTAGATGCCTTAGATAAAGAATCCACTTTGCTATTTTTTTCTAGCGAGCCTTATCCTTTTGACAAAAAGAGTTTAGATTTGGAAAAACTCGGATTTGCGTCTGCTATCGTGGATGGCCAGTCTTTTAGTTGGTTTGGACTGCGATCGCTTTTATTTTTAGAATCTTACTTTAAAAAGTCAATTTGATCCCAGATAAATGAATTTTATTCGGCTTGAGAATTGCAATTTTGCTCCTTGTTTACGATTTAATCAATTTCGTTGTCACTTAGGCATCACATCGATTCAAAAAAATAAACCGCACGTATTCCGGGGGGAATCATGAAACGTTTAGCAACCGCCACAACTCTTTCACTTTTTTTATTTAGCCAACTCAGTTGGTCACAAGTTAAGACCAACTAACCCAGTCGTTCCAACACCGGTGACTCCGATTCCGGTGGTTCCAACCCCACCGGCGAAAAAAACACTCGATCGTCGCCAGCTAGAACAAATTGTTCAAAGTGCGGTCAACGACTACACTCGACAAATTTTAGATATCGTGGGCGAGGCCTACCAACTTCGATACATTATTCGCGAAGGTATGCTTCGCGGCGCTAGTCGTGTTGGAAATTACGAAAATGAAGCCGTACTGCAAAATACATCGGAATACCAAAATGCAATAAATCAAGGTCACACTGAAGGCAGAGACCAGGGTGCATCGGCCGGTCGACAATCGGCTAACACCCAATCCTACAACGTCGCAAGCTCTGAAATCAATGCCGCGATTGATCGCACGCTTAATACAGGGGCCGCTATCCAATTTAAACCTTCCTTTTCAGGGTCTACTTCGTCGCTTTCTTACCCTCGCGGGATTAAGGCTCGCTGGAGTGACAATCCATCTTCTAAAGTTTCCCAAATTCTGCGTCTATTGCGACAAGATCCTCGATTATTCGCAACGTATTCGGCGGAAAACCACCTCGTTTTTTGAATCCAAAACGTGATGAATGGGACGCAAGTCAAGCCATGATGACCGAGATGGGGCTTTCAGGTGTCGTTCCAGAACTTGTTGTGAATTCGCCTAGCAACAACTACAACAATTAAGTAATTTTAAAAATGTAAATTTTACCAGCGGCTTCTTCGGAGGCCGCTTTTTTTTGCTCAAATCAAAAGTTAAATCGTGCACGCAATTTGCTAATCACTCGAGCACTGATCTGTGCATCTTCGGCATCCAATCTTAAAAACAATTTGTTTCGAGTTGGGTATTAAATTGGCATTTTTCAGCACTCAATTCTCGTCATTGTCAAAAATGGCGACGGAGGAATTTTGAATTTAGCTAAACTTTTTTTATCTTTTATTTTTTTAGTTCTGTTTTTAAATGCTGATTTTTCGCAGGCGGCTTCTCTGTTCACAGGCAAAATTCCGGTGAATCAAAATTACACCGATGAAGGCATGACTGTACTTTCTATTTTGAGGGAACCCAGCCAGCACCTAACTTACGAGATAAGTCCTGAATCTGGAAAGAGAAGTATCAGTTCCCACGGCGTAGGCCATGGCCATTCAACAGATGTCATTGAAATCACAGGTCTTACAGTTGGGCAACCTTACGAGTTGCTTATCAAAGATTCGAGCGGAGCGATTGTCGATTCAAGAAAATTTCAAACTTTGAATGAAAATCTAGAAAACCCGACTACAGCTGTTTGTTCGTGTTCTCGTCTAGGAATTTTAAGTCCTGACGACAAGGACCTCCCTATTTGGGATCAATTAAATGGGTTGAAACCAAATGCCATCTTATTTATTGGCGATATCGTTTATGGTGACAACGCTTGGCAAGCGGTCGTTCATTTCGTCACTAAAAGGCCGCCAACCTTAGAGCAAATTAAACAACGTTTTATAGACTCCTGGAAAGGCGAACGTTTGTATCGACAAGAAAATTTAATTCCGTTGTTTTCAGTTTGGGATGATCATGATTTTGGTTATGATGCTTCTGACAAAACTAATCCATTCAAGGGACCTATGATGAAGCTCTTCCACAGCTATTATCCGGTTCCAAAAAAAGAACACAATGTGGAATTTGGCCCTGGTGTTGCTTATAGTTTTCGGCTTTTTGGTAAGAAAATAGTGATGCTCGACAATCGTACTTTTTCAGATTTAAAAAACGGAATCTTGCTTGGCGCCGATCAGGTTCGATGGCTTGAACGTCAAATTAAAAATGAAAAACATGTCGTGATTGCAAGCGGAATGTCTTTGTTTGACAAGGGGGTTTTGCACAGTTCTGTTCAAAAAACTGCACCTGCCGAGTGGAATGCTTTCAGAAAAATATTTTCTGATCACCCTGTAAAAGCGGTTTTCCTAACAGGCGATGTTCATTTTTCTGAAGTTCGCCGTGTTCCTAGATCGGCCCTAGGATTTGAAACCGTCGAAGTCGTGTCCAGTGGAATAAAATCTACAAGTCCTCGAATTACGCCGCCCTTTTTGTCTGGCCACAACCCAAAGGACAAAGACCAGTTGGGCTATGCGGGCGGACGAAATTTTGCAATTCTTCAGATGGGCAACTTATTTGAAAATCTGGATGTTTCATTTCATGGCTCGCGCTATAAAAATGCGCCCGTACGAATTGTCCAACCGATCGAGCCGAACAGCGCTTGTTTTCGATATTACTCAGCGGCAGGCCGGTAGTTAGCTTGAAGCCGGGGTTTTCTTATTCAGTTTGCTAGAAACCCAATGCCAAAAAATCGGGATCAAAGAAACCCCGATGACTCCGAATATTACGATGTGAAAATTTCGTTTCACGAGCGGCATGTTTCCAAAAAAATGCCCAGCTAATAAAAAAGTAAATACCCAAAGAAGTCCACCCATAAAATTATAAGATAGAAATTTTCTATATTTCATGTTACCGATTCCTGCAATAAAAGGGGCAAACGTCCTAACGATGGGCGCGAACCGAGCAGCCACTATGGTAAACGATCCCCATTTTTCATAAAATGCCTGGGTCTGATCTAAATAAGCCTTCTTGAAAAGACGCGAGTCTTTTTCGAACACTTTTGGACCGAGGTATTTTCCAATGTGATAGTTAACCGTATCGCCTAAAATTCCTGCGACACTGAGGGCAATCAATAAAATCCATAAATTCAAGCCCTCACTGATTGTTGTTAAGGCCCCTAGGGTAAATAAAAGCGAATCCCCGGGCAAAAAAGGAGTCACAACCAGACCCGTTTCTGCGAAAATCACCAAAAAAGTGAGTACGTAAATCCAAGGACCCAATATTTGAATCCAACCGGCGAGGTAAACATCTAGGTGTAGAATTATATCAATAAGTGGCATCATATGCGCACGATCATCCTCTAAAGAGAATCGCAAGCCAAGGATTATTTCTTTTATTGAGTTTCAAAGTTCGAACGAGGCCAAGCGAATCAGTTCCCTACCTGCTTTGCTGGATAAAACGTCTTTCCTATACGCAATAAAAATTTTATCCTCATAAATAGGTAAATTGACATCGTAAGGCACCAATTCCGCACCATCGGCCTTGGCCACTCGCTCGGGTAAAATTCCAATTCCTTGACCACTCAATGTGAGGGTCCGAATTAATTCTAAACTGGGTGTACTTATTAATTTCCAACCTTTGAATTCTTTTGAATGCGTTTTCCCTAGAATGTCTTGCATTTGAGCCAAGTTTCGATCGGCAAAAATATTTTCTGGTAACGCACCTGAACCCCGCTTTTTCCAGAATAAAACTCTATCTTCACCGAGCTTCTTAAGCACCAGGTCAGGATGCCGAATGGGATTCACAACAAACCCCAAATCAATATCAAACGAAACTACACCTTCTGTGATTTTCCTGGAAAAATCATGTATGAGCTCAATTTCAATTCCAGGCGCATACTTTTCAAGCTGATCCAGAAATTTTGGCAAAGTGTAGGCGCCGACGCTTTGATGACACCCGATTTTGAAGCGACCAAATATTTCACTAGTGGATCGAAAAATTCCGCGATGAATTTCGTCCCAACATTCCAGCAAAGCAAACGATTTACGATAATATGCCTATACGGTTGACTAAGGTTAGTGGTTTGAGTAGTAAAAGTAGTGGCAAAACCAAAGTACC
>JAYTTH010000154.1:0-7745 GCA_043745515.1 Pseudobdellovibrionaceae bacterium
TGTCCCACCGCCATACCCAGTCCAGATACATTTTCCAACAAACTTGGATAGTTCACCCAGCAACTCTCATTGGAACTAATTCGACTAAACAAAGAATGAGTGGCCGCTACCAAGGACTGAGTGGCCAGCAATCTTCGGTTGAATTTTTCATTTTGAAACTCGCCCTGTTGATAGCCCCTATATTCTGCAATGTCCAACTGTATCGATTTGATTTCAGTCTGAATGGTCTGTGTTTCTGAAGGACTTAAACTTTGAGACAGAACCATAAATAGTTCGTGTTTTCTGTTCTCTAAACCCATCAGTGTTCGTTCACTGCTGTTTACTGGCTGCTCTAAAAACTGTACTTGCTTGGCTATTAAATTAAGTTCGTTGACGGCGCTCGATAAATCGCCACAGCTGGGATCCTTTTCTGCCGCTTTAAGAGTTTCAACCAAACTATCGACGGTGCTTTTTGCATCCCGTGTTTGACTGCCGACAATGGAACAATTCGGTGAAAATACCGAAAAAAAGCGGTTGATCTGATCAGGCTTGTCAGCCCTGCAAATTAAACTGGATAAAACCAAATAGGCCAAAATTTTAATAAGATTCATTTTTCAACTCGCTAGGTCTAGACGTGGATTCCTGCTTTTTCATTAGCTTAATATTTGACTAGTTGATGACATCTCAAGGAATATTTCAAACAGTTTGTAAAATTAAAAAGCTGCGGCCGATTGCGACATTTACCTGCATATGGTAGAGTGCAATCTATACGATTTCCAAAAGGACTTTCCATGCTAACTATACATCATCTAAACAACTCACGATCCCAACGCATTCTTTGGCTGCTTGAAGAACTCGCCGTGCCCTATGAATTAAAGCTTTACCAGCGAGATCCTAAAACAAGCCTGGCACCAGATTCCCTGCGCCAGGTCCATCCCCTGGGAAAGTCGCCTGTAATAACCGACAACGGGCAAACGGTTGCTGAATCAGCAGTCATTATCGAATACATTTTGGAAACCTACGGCAATGGGCGATTGAAACCGGAAACTAAAACAGCCGAGTCCCTAAAATTCAGCTATTGGCTTCACTATGCAGAAGGATCCGCTATGCCGCCTTTACTTTTAAGCTTAGTTTTTGCCAAAATTAAAAAACAACCTGTGCCTTTTTTCATTAAGCCTATTGTAGTAGGCCTTGCTGACAAAGTCCTTTCCAGCTATGTTAATCCCCTGCTTCGAGTTCACATTGAATATTTGGAATCCGAACTGCAAAAAAACATTTGGTTCGCAGGAAAGCAGTTCTCTGCCGCCGATATCCAAATGAGTTTTCCCATCGAAGCCGCTGCCTCGCGTGGCTACATTGAAACCAAGCACAAAAAGTTAAACGAGTTTTTAACTAGAATTCATGCCCGCTCTGCTTATCAAAAAGCACTTGATAAAGGTGGTCCATTTGATTTGGTTTACTGAATTAAAATAAAAGTTCAATTCTGAAACATTGTACTTGGTGATTTATCGAGAAATAATTAATCTCTCGCCTGTTTTGGTGTTGAGTTCCAACAAACCTCCACCAGCCGGCCTATAGATTCGCCCAAAAGAATCGATCGAACCAAACCAATAGTTCGCATAACTAAGCCCAAATGAATTCGTCGTATCAAAAAATAGCGTCCTATTTCCTGTAGCCGCGTCCAAGCTGTACACTCGGCCGTTTGCCGAAAAATATATTTTTGAATTTGATAGAATCTGAATGCTGCTTAAGCCAGATATTACAGCACCTGAACCTACAGAATTGCTAGCTATTATTGTTCTATTGCCAGTCACCACGTCTACTGCGATAAACTGATTGTTTGATACGTCACAAATATAAAGGGTATTACCATCACTAGAAAGTGCCATGTTGTAACTTCCTAGAAACATAGGCCCCGAACCCGTCGATCCGCTAGACAGGACAGATCTATTGCCAGTTGTTAAATCTATTTTAATCACTGATGGTGTGCTTGAATTTAAAATATAAGCACTTGTTCCCGATGAATTTACATTTAGTCCATAGCTAAACTGGTCAATTGCTGGCCCCGTACCAACAACTCCACCTGAAACAACCACTCTTTGTCCGTTAGACCTACTTACTTTATAAAGCACGTAGTTAGGTAAATTTCCCGCATATCCAGCGTCCAAGACATAAATCCAATTCGAATTAGGAAGTACGACAAAATCTGTGAGATTACTAAACAAAACCCCAGACCCGGTATTCTTATCTGAAATCGAAGTACGGAGACCGCTACTATGTTGAATTTCGTAAATACCATCGTATGTTAGCACAATAGTCTTAGCGCCATCGTCAGACTCATACGACTTACTCGCACTAATAATATCGGGACCGGATCCAACAGAGTACTCTTTTAAAACTGAACGATCGCCAGTTGCCATATTTACTTTTATAACTTCGCCAAACCTCATATCCATTACGTAGGTGAAATTATTTAGACTAGAATACGCCATTCCTTGGGCTGAATAAAACGCGGATCCATTTCCTAAATTGGGACCTGAGAATTCTGTGCGATTGCCATTTGATAGATCAATTTCTAACATGGTCCTACCTGACGAATATATTTTTGTTCCAGCTTGATTTAGAAATGCGACTGGGCCTCCTATAACAGGACCAGATCCAATGGCAGAGGCACTAGACGAGCGTATGCTTCGATTTCCGGTGGCAATATCGACTTCAAATAGGTCTCCGTTTGACATACTTCCCGTATAGAGTTTTGTTCCATCTAAACTCAGGGCGGCCCCTCTTAAAAGGCCAAAAACAGGACCGCTGCCTCTACCCGAAAGCCACGAACCATCGCTGGAAATAGTAGTTCGATTTCCAGAAAAAATATTAATTTCAGTTATGTATCCCAGAAATTGTTCGACTACATATAATTTAGTACCAAGGGTGTTTTGAACCATTCCGTTGACCCAAGACACCATGTTACCAGTTCCTCGACTGCCGCTGGATAGATCAGAAAGCGTGTTGTTAGATAAATCAAATTGTAATACTGAAAATGTATTTCCACCAAAAAAAAGTTTAGTTCCATCGCCGCTAACTACGCCCCTTTGAGCATACAAAGTTGTAGGATTTGAATATATTTTTTTTCTTTGGCCGTTTGTCAAATCGATTTCAACTAGGTCTTTAGACCAGCCGATGCAGTAGCCTTTTGTTCCGTTTGGGGAAACAGCAATGTCAAAAGAATTTGTACAATCTACCAACGTAGAATTTTTAACAGCCACACTTGTTTTTTTTGCCGTCTCAGAATCTTTTTTAATTTCGACATCCAACGTGTTAGCGTCTATCCCCAAAATGACCGAAACCTCAAACACGTCATCTGTACCTAGTTGTTTTGCCGCCTCGACACCGCCAACAAAAACTTTGTAGCCTTTGTCCGAAATAGCCGATGACCAGCCTTGAGCTTGAACTACTACCTTAAGCGCCGATCCTTGCTTACCTGCTGCGGCATCGATACTAGGAAACACTTTTTTAAAGGTAATAGAATTTTGAATTTCCGAAAAACTTGGCTCCATGGTTTGGCCATCCCCGGGCGCCAACACAGAACTGAGAAGTATATTGGGCTGTATCGACGAATTTATAAAACACCCTGACAGTGAAAGACATCCTGATATCAAAAGAGTAACGCCAACCGGTTTTCGAAACAAAATCATACCTAGCCTATCGGCCAAGGCACTCTAAAAAGTTAGGTTCAAAATTAAATAAATAGTAGAAATTCTCGATTTGAACCAATCTGTATTTTAACTGGTCAATTCGAAACGCTCCAATTTGATTTGTAAATGGTTTGACTAGTGTTCCATTTGACCTACTACGATATTCATATACAGAAACTAACCTTGTTCGGGCAGGTCAAAAAAATAGTGATGCCTCATTTACAATTATCAATAGAATTATCGAGTCACTACACATTCGTTCAGCTGATAATCCATCATATAGTCGAAGCTTTTTCCTTGAATATCATAACTGACGTTTACGGTGTATTTTTTAGATTCCCCAGTCGAACTCAGAGTTGTTACCAATGTGCGACTGATGGCCCAAGGCTTAATTTGTTTTTTTGCCGAGGTCAGACTTTCACCGCCGCCAACACAGCTAAAAACCTCGTTGTTTAATCGCTTACATCCCGACTTGTCCCAGCGCATTTCAATATCATCACCAGTGTTTTTTGCCACTTCGGCGGCATCCAATAAATCACCCATATCGTTTGGAACTATCAATCGATTGGCAAAAGGCGCATACAATGTGCCTCTGTGATGAATTAATTCTACTTTGAAATGATCCCCGTCTTCACTGAATAAAAACGACGTACTCGGTGTATCCGTTACACATTGAAAGTTAAAAGGAAATGGATTCTTAGTTCCAGCTTTTGCCACAGGTTTACTCTGCACCATTGCCACCAAACTCAAACTCGCTAAAAAAACTTTAGCCTGTCGCCAAACCATTGCGCCTCCTAAATCGAAACAGCACGATTCAATGTCAGTTTTGAGCGAGTATCAAGAAGATTATTCAATAGCTAGCAACCTACTGCGGCTGAGTTAGGTCCTTTGGCGGCGCACTGGCAGGCAGCGCCGGGGGAACATCGAGGCAGTTTTGTTTGCCACCTTTAAGCCAGATTTCCAAATCATCTTTGAATTCCGACACTTGTTGTTCAAATATCTTTTCCATTTTAGTTTTCAGCAATCCATTTTGGGCAAGGGCCGCGGACTTTTGGTTTTCAGTAATCATTGAATGGGACGCAGCAAATTCGATCAACATTTCATTTTTCGGGGATTTAGCTTGTGAAAACAACTCTTTTTGCCAATCTTTACGAAGAGTCTTAAATAATTTTAATACACCAAACAAGTCTTTAGATTCGGGTTCCAGCTTAAGATGTGTGGGCATAGAATACTCAATGCTCATTTTATGCAAAAAGTGACTTCTATCTGTAAAAGCTGTTAAAATTTCGCGCGATTGTCCGTTAGAACCATTAAAATTATTGTGACACTCAACGCACGAATGGGCGCCGTCCCTTGCCCCAAAAGGAGGCGATATTTTTTCAGGCGCAAATTCGCCGGCCCAGGAAATGGCTCCGTAGGCGTCCATTTTTTTATTTAGCGAAATAAGGGTTTTAAAGTCTTCTTCGTTTTCTATCGAACCAGGCATAGGCAAAAGATGGCGCATTCCCGATGGATGACACCGAATACACTTATCTAAAAAGGGACGCTGAACAGGATTTTGCCCGTTAAAGTCTCGTTCAAATTGAGTGAAATTAATTTTAGGATTTTCAAGGGCTTGTCCATTTTCCATTTTTACGATAGAAATAAAATCGATCAAAATGGATTGCTTGGGAATTGTTTCTTCGATGTCACTCATAGTAAATTGGATCCAGCGATCAAATTCTGGTGTCGGAACAAAAACGAGCAATCGTGAGTATTGATTAAATCGCGGATTGGCTAGGATGCGGGACCGATACAACAAAGATTTCCAACCTTTAGCTTTAAACACCTCTTCGTAATTCTTCGGCAGCCCATTTTTTAATTCGTCTGGCAATTGAATATAAGGAAGCCTACTTGCTAAATAGTCGCCGTCAGCAGAATTAAATCCCAGTTGATGACCAATACTGAACTCTGATGATTTTCTATACGAATAATTTTTTAGATTTTCAAAACAACCAGTCATTTTTTCTGCGGCCAAGTAGTTCCAGCAGGTTTTAATGAGCGCGTACGGATCTGAAGAATTATAACTTTGTAAGGCCCAGGAATTCGAAAGTGCATCACTTGAACTGTTTAAAAAAGTCTGCCATTGCGGCCTCTGAAGGGTTGCACACGTTGGATCGACCAGAGGAGGATTCAAAACCGGCACAGGTCCTGGCACCATTTCGACTGGCATAGACGCAGCACTCGGCACTGGCATCGACATAGAGGCCGGATCAACCATAGGGTCTGCCCGAACAAGTAAAGCCACAAGCACTAAAGGAAGAAAAACTATCTGTTTTATCACACCCCAACCCTTTGCAATTTAGAGACTTAGATTCATCACCCTAAGAATTGGACTCGGTGCTCTAAAAATAGGCTTTAAAAAAAATTGACTGACATTTTGACATTAGGGCCATTTTTAGTAATGAATATTGAAGGGAGTATCTATGCTTGCATTGAAAAAAAGGCCACGGCGTTTGCGAACCAGCCCGACCATTCGTGACTTGGTTGCTGAAGTCAGCGCGCCTGATGTGCGACAGCTCGTTTACCCCGTTTTTATTCAAGACGGCCGAAATATATCTAAAGAAATTAGCTCGATGCCTGGGCAGATGCGTTTTAGTCTTGATCTGCTATTGCAGAAAATGACCGCTTGGAAAAAGCTGGGTCTAAATAATTATGCCTTATTTCCAAATATTGAAAACAATTTAAAATCCGAAAGCGCCGCGGAAGCATTAAATCCTAAGGGTTTTCTTTACAAAGCGATTGAAACAATAAAAAATAAATTCCCAGATGTAAATTTATTTACCGACCTTGCGCTTGATCCGTTTTCATCAGACGGTCATGACGGACTTGTAAAAAATGGCGTCATTCTTAATGACGAAACGGTCGCTGTATTGGCTGAAATGGCTGTGCTGCAAGCTGAAGCGGGCGCTGACTTTGTTTGCCCAAGCGATATGATGGACGGTCGGGTAGGTGAAATTCGAAAGGCATTGGAACACGCAGGCCGCCTTAGCACTGGGATTGTCGCCTATTCTGCCAAATACGCGTCGTCATTCTATGGACCGTTTCGAGAGGCTCTGGATTCTGCGCCACGATCTGGGGATAAAAAAACCTATCAAATGGATTTTAGAAACACGCGCGAGGCCATGAAAGAAATCGACCTTGATATCCGCGAAGGTGCCGACATCGTAATGATCAAACCAGCCTTGAGTTATTTAGACGTCATAGCAAAAGCTAAACGCCAGTTCAACGTTCCAATCGCAGCTTACAATGTTAGCGGTGAATATGCGATGGTCAAAGCGGCGGCTCAAAATGGCTGGCTAGATGAAATCAAAACAGTTACAGAAATACTGACCTCGATGAAGCGTGCGGGTGCTGATATTATTTTCACCTACCATGCCGTCGACTATGCAACCCATTTAGCTAAATCACAACCGAAGGGCTCGTAAAATGATTATTTCACGTTGGCAAGGTACCCAAGAACTCACGTTAGAAAAGATTAAAAAGTATTATCACATCAGTGACGATCAAGATTTCAAATCAGAAAAACTGGATTCAGGAACGGCAATAAAAGACCACTATCACAATTTGCTAGAAATCCGAATTATTACCGACGGGCAATTGCTATGCAATATTTCCGGGAACCAACTGCTACTGCGCTCCGGGGATAGAATAGAGATCCCGGCCAATACCAAACATTCTTACAGCAACAATTATCCTGATTCATGTCAAAGCCTGGTCGGGTATTATTCGTTTTAAGACATAGGTATAGGTGCTTATCAATTGGCACCTGTGATACCATTTAGGAATGAGGGTATTTTTAACTTTTTTTTTGATATACAACTGTTTTGCCAATTCACTTGAAATTAAAATTAAAAATAATCCTAATTTGCGCAAGTCTGCCAATTTCCTAGGCCAATCAAATGTGGTTGGCTCTATCAAAACCGGCGCATCGGCCCAGGTAATTGAAGAAAAAATGCTTCCTTCCGGAACAAAAGCCTACAAAATTTCACTGGCCAGTATTAAACCTCAGACTCTATTTGAGTGCGACTCGGG
>JAYTTH010000155.1:0-7744 GCA_043745515.1 Pseudobdellovibrionaceae bacterium
CCCAAATCGGCAGGATGAACACCAGAAAATTTATCGCCTGATTTCACAAAAGGAGTTCTAAACCCCTCGACAATGACGACATCACGGGGAGATTTAGCGCGTGAGGCTTGGGACATAAAAAAACTCCTTAATTATCAAATTAATTCTTCAATTAAAATGATAACCAAGGAGCTGAATTTTACAATTACTATTAATTTAGCACGACCGGCTCACAGAGTTTGCTGACGATACAGTTGAACAACATCCACTTTCGGTTGCGGTGGTGGCGGCGGCGCTTGATTAGCGACCTTAGTCTTTGGTTTCATAAATGGCTTCGGCCTAATTTGGATAGGAAAAAATGTCAAAGCGCGCGTTGGCTTTGGGCTTCGAAAATGATTTTCAAACTCGACAGCGCCTTCTGTCACATGGACTTGATTCAATGTTACCAAATGCTCTTTGTACTGATCTTGTTCGACCATTGCTATCTCCTTGTTAAAGTCCAAAGCAGTCATGGCAACTACGCCAACGCCACTATGAATCATAATTATAATCATAAAGAGAGACGTCCGTTTCATAAATCCTCCTGATATCTAAAAAGGCTCCTGCCTATTTTGGGAGCTTTTAGAGCTCCCGATTCCTTGGTCGGCGTCTTGCCGTCCTGTTTCTATGACAGACTCTACCAAAGGATGGGTTAAATCTTTTTTTGGATTTTTTAACACTGTAGTTCAATTTGACAATCTAGGCGCGTATCCCTTTAATATTGGTTCAAATTACAAAGGAATGCCATGAATTTAGATAAAGAAGCCCTCGAATACCACGCCCGATACAAACCTGGAAAAATCGAAGTTATATCGTCCAAACCGTGCGCGACTGAAAAAGATCTTTCCCTAGCCTATTCGCCGGGTGTTGCGGCTCCTTGCAAAGAGATCGCTAAAGACGAATCTAAAGTTTATGACTACACCGCCAAAGGAAATTTAGTCGGCGTTATTTCAAACGGAACAGCCGTTTTAGGTTTAGGTAACATCGGCCCATTGGCATCAAAACCAGTCATGGAAGGCAAAGGCGTTCTTTTCAAACAGTTTGCGGGCATCGATGTTTTTGATATTGAAATTAAAACCGACGACCCTAAAGAATTTATTTTAGCTGTGAAAAACTTAGAACCTACTTTTGGCGGCATAAACTTAGAAGATATCAAAGCCCCTGAATGTTTTGAAATCGAAGAAACTTTAAAGAAAGAAATGAATATCCCCGTTTTTCATGACGATCAGCATGGAACGGCAATCGTCAGTGGAGCCGCTTTATTGAATGCCTGTCATGTTACTGGAAAAACTATGGACAGCGTCCGAGTCGTAGTAAACGGCGCGGGCGCCAGTGCCGTTGCGTGTTCAAATATTTTTATTGCCTTGGGCGTAAAGCGTGAAAACCTGATGATGTGCGACTCCCAAGGTGTGATTTACAAAGGTCGCAAAGCCGGCATGAATAAATTCAAAGAAGCCTTTATGATTGAAACTGAAAAGAGAACTCTTACCGAAGCGCTGGATGGCGCGGATGTTTTTGTTGGTCTTTCAGTGGCTGGGGCCGTCACAGGCGAAATGATCAAAAAAATGGCCAAGGATCCGATTATTTTTGCGATGGCCAACCCAGATCCCGAAATTGATCCCGTAGCAGCAAAAGCAGCTCGGCCTGATGCGATAGTAGCGACCGGTCGATCTGATTTTCCAAACCAAGTAAACAATGTGCTAGGATTCCCCTCTATTTTTCGAGGCGCTCTGGACACGCGATCAACGCAAATTAACGAAGATATGAAATTAGCCGCAGTGAAAGCTTTAGCTGATTTGACTCGAGAGCCAGTTCCCGAGCGCGTTTCAGAAACCTATGGTGGCAAAAGCTTTAAGTTTGGACGAGACTACTTGATTCCAAAACCTTTTGATACTCGAGTCCTACTTTGGGTAGCACCCGCCGTCGCTAAAGCAGCGATGAAGTCTGGCGTAGCTAGAAAAAATATCGAAGATTGGGACAAATACCGCGATTATTTAGAATCTTTCCAAGGGCCCTCTAAATCTTTTATACGGACATCCATCAATCGAGTGCAGCAGAATTCGGTTGCCCAAGGTGGTAAATGCAAAATCGTGTTCCCAGAAGGCACGTCTAACAAAATTTTAAAAGCTCTGCGTACGCTAGTGGATGAAAAAATCTGTGAACCCATCTTGATTGGTTATCCAGAAAGAGTTCGTGAGAAAATCAAGTCGCTTGAACTCACTTCACTAGACAATATTCCAATCATTCACCCGTCTCAGCATCCAAAATTTAAAATGTACGTTCAAGAACTTTACAAACGGCGCCAGCGCAAAGGCATCACTGTAAAAGAAGCCGAACGATTGATGTCAGATCCCAACTATTTTGCGGCCATGATGGTAATGATGGATGACGCTGACGGCTTGGTCACGGGTTCAACCCAAAATTATAGCGAAGCTGTTCGCCCTATTTTACAAATCATCGGCGTTGGACACAATGAAATTGCGGCTGGTTGCAATTTAGTTTTAACGGATGATCGATTCGTATTGTTAGCAGATACAACGGTGAATATTAATCCCAACAGCGAAGAACTAGCAAAAATTGCGCTTCAGTGCAGCCGAATTATAGAATACTTTGGCAAAAAACCAAAAGTCGCGATGCTATCCTATTCAAACTTTACAGGCACGTCGGGCACGCCGATCAAAATGAAAAAAGCGGCTGATTTGGCTCGCGAAATGAAACCTGATTTGATGGTAGATGGCGATATTCAGGCCGACACAGCAGTCAATGCTGAAATTACAGAGCGAATTTTTCCATTTTGTGAGATTAAAGGTGGAGCCAACATCTTGGTGTTTCCGAATTTAGAAGCTGCCAACATAAGCTATAAGCTAATGCAACAATTGGGCAAAGTCGAAGTTCTGGGGCCATTCCTAATGGGTATTCGTCGCAGCGCCAACGTGCTCCAAAGAACAACGACTGTTGAAGGTATTATAAATTCTGTAGTTCTGACAACACTGGAAGCGCAATTTATGAAAGCCGCGCGGGAAAATAAATCGACTTCCAAGTCTGAAAAGCGAATGGGAATTTAGTTTTTCTTATAAACTCTAAGGCATTCATTTGTGGATGTTGTGCGGGCAAGGCCGGAAATTTTTAAAAACGATAGAAAAAACTGAGCCTCTGGCAATGCTTTGTGAGTGGTGATATAATTTTCTCGAAACTTTCTCATAAGCTCTCTGGTTTTTATAGACGCAATTTTCAAATCAAAAGCTGCTAGACCGGCATAGGCTAAAGAAAGACTGAACATTGATTTCACTGTGGAATCAAATACAATGGACGAGTCATTGAATATCCAAGCAATTGCAGACGTCCCGGCAACAGCCAAAGCAACCACCATTTGTTGTTTTATATTTTCGCGACGATCGAAGTGAAACCTTGTAAAGGCATGCTCTGCAATCATTGATTGACTCAAGTCTCGCTCGGGCAGGAATTGAACTATTTCGATTTTTAGATTTTCAAAATATTTAGTCAGAATATCAAGTTCACTATCGGAAATAGCCAAACCTTGACCCCCAGAAATTTCTTTTATGCGATCTTCAGAAATCGGTACGACTATTTTGCGATGGGCGCGAGTTAACAGTGATAAAAATGTAGAGATTTTTTCATGGGTAGAATATTCGCGCAAGTTAGGGAATATTTCATCCACTCGCGCGGCTACTTCTTTTTCTGTGGACAGAACTATTTCAGGCGGCACGGATCGGTTGCCTAAAAGTTCCTGGTTGAATCGAAAACTGGGATCTGAATTTTGAGACTTGTTATCTGCAACGGCTTTGTTAGCAACTAACAAGAACAACAAAATATTTAAAAAGTATTTTAGAATCTGCAATGGACTATATCTTTTTTTCAATGACATCCTATTGGTTGTATTCAAACGGTGATTTCTTTCCTGATTTCTCTTTTATTGTTTTTAAAACTTCATTATCAGATTCGTTAGATTGCATTAGGATCCGCTCGGCATTATAAGCTGGCTTGTCGTTAAGGTCTTTTTCGATTTGCAACAGAATGCCTGTAATAACGAAGAGGTTCATAATCATAAAAAGGGTAATAAGAATGACTTCTTTAATCCTCATATGTCTAATTTGTATCCACTTTTTACGCTGTAAACCAATATAGCCAGCTACCAAATGGAAACTACTCCTTGACATTAAATGATCCAAAACTGATGCCTAAAGGGACCAGCCAAGGAGGCCTAAGTGGCAACGATCGAAGCAAAACACGACTATGCGTACTCTTTAGAAACCGTATTTGGAGCCTTTACGAACAAGAACCAATTTGAGAATTTCTTTTTCAGAACAGAGACAGGCGTATTGTTAGAATCTGCGCTCACTCCCGAAGTTGGCGGCGGTTTTTCAATAGTAGAAAAACGTGGCGACCAAGTTGTCTCCCATCAAGGCACGTTCCTAGAATTTGAAACCAACGACAAAATCAGTTTTGTGTTTGGAGTGATGGGCGGAGAGCAAACCAATTACATTGAGATGTCCTTTTACAGTCGACCAACTGGCTGTGAAATTATTGTTAAAACAGAAGTGGAACAACCCGATATGGTTGAAAAATCACGCGTAGGATGGATAAAGCTATTAAACGGCTTGGACCTCTTTTTATCCAAGGGGGCTGGAACCACAAACGCCGTCCTCGCCAAAGACAGTCAAGGCAATACGATAGACAATGATGATGTCATTCGAGTTATAAAAGATTTGAATGTAAAAGGCTCGTCACTAGTGGTTAAGCGAGGAACTGTCCTAAAGCGAGTGCGTTTAATCCCAGGAAACAACGAAGAGGTTGATTGCAAAGTCGAAGGCGTTGGCTTGCGTTTAGAAACGCGCTGGCTATTAAAATCCTAAACAGACAGTCGTCTTATTTTTGAACTTTACTATTTAAAATCACGATGGTTTTTTAAATTTCTATCTTTACTTTTTTAATTGAAAGTCCATTTATAATCCTTGACTTTCAACCCGGGTACCGCCATGGTGGGGCAACAATTATCGCGGGGTGGAGCAGTCTGGTAGCTCGTCGGGCTCATAACCCGAAGGCCGTAGGTTCAAATCCTGCCCCCGCAACCAAATTTTATCTAATGATTTCAATAACTTAGACGAATAACTCAAAGTAAGAAAATGTACTCAAGAATCTAATATTTTGTACTCATGAGTACGCTATGTTTTACACCTAAACGTATCTAATTTAGCTTTGGCATGAAAAACCCGCCTATTGATTCTTTTTTTCAATATGACTACTACTCCATTCCATGACCAATATTTATCCACCTGGCACCAGATTCGGCGATTACTACTTAGCAAAGGAGGCGAATTCCTATGCTATTAAAAGAAATGTTACATTTCCCACTGGTAGACGCTCATCAATGCGCCTTTCTAAAGCAACATACGACTATACCGTCACCAAAGACTCACTACAGCGATTGATACTGCGCCTAAATGGACGGGAAAACCGTAAGGCTATCGTAGCAATTGAGACCAAGCTTGCTTTTTTGCCTACTCCGTTAATGGAGGAATTTAGAGAACTGCTAGAAATGGAAATACCAAATCAGACCGATGCCCGGAGCCACTACAGGAACCTGCACAGATACTTCCTGAAATTCTTTATAGAGACGTTAAAGCTTAAGGATCCGTTGGAATGGAAAGCTAATGAACATAAATGGGGTATATCATTACTCCATGAAGGTAATCTAAAAATCTTTGATGAAAAGAAGTCACTTAAGACCATCAAGAAAGTAACTCAAGTTGCAAATCGCTTTATGTCATTCTTACATAGGAAATTACCTAAAGAAGTCCCCTTCATAAAATTTGAACCAATCTCAAAAGCAAGGCTTAATCATTACAACGCCGTCCAAACATTAGATTCTGATAATACATTTGGATTATTCATTACAGAAAATGACTGGATAACCATAGAGGCTACTCTACCTAAATCTATAGCCCCGTTCATAAAGCTTGGTTACTACTACGGCTTAAGGCGATCTGAAACGCTTGGCTTTGAGCCCCATGATTTAGCAGTGGGGCATCTGAATGTCGTCAGACAGCTTAAATCCATTAATTTAAACGGCATTAGATATAAGCCCCTCAAAGGTAGAAATAAACGTAAAACGCCTCACTGGTTCATAACACCTAAATTAACCTATACTCTAATCCAGGAATGTATTTGTAAAAAAATGCATCCTGATACCCTGAGTGGAAAATTCAATGACTACCTAAAACAAATACAGCTTACTAAATATAGTCTACATGACCTACGTCGAACGTTTATCACAACTGCACTGGACTACTATACACCAAAAGAAGTAATGCTAGCGGTCGGTCATGCCTCAATTGAAATTACGATGAAATACATTAGAGACGACAGGAATCTACAAAATACTTTATATATACCCGATGACGATCATTAGTTAAAACATTTTGTTGAGTCGATAGAATTGAATTCTGGCTGAAGGGGAAAAACTCCTTTCACCAAGAATTTAATAAAATTAAAAAACTGTAGGTCATCTAATATATAAAGGGATAAAAATGATTACTTTAGACAAACAATTGAAACTACTTTTATCAAAAGGTGATATTTCAGTAGCTCAATTGGGTAGGGCCACAGGTGTACCTTCTAAAACAATCTACGGATGGACAACGGGAACAGCACCTAAAGACATAAACCAAGTTAAGAAACTGGCTTCATTTTTCAAAGTAAGTTTAGACTCAATTTTGTTTGGAGAAATAGATGCTCAAGAACTGCAATTGTTTTTCCCAGAAATCAATGCCGGTGTATATGAAGTAATATTAAGAAAAGTACAAATAACCAAATGACATGGAGGTCAATTTGAAAACAGGAATATTTTTAGTTATATTAATGCTTACTGCTGGATGTAATTCAGGCGGAGGTAGTAGTTCATCTAGCCCAGCACCCGTTGTAGCAACACCTTGGAGTTCTTTCTCAGTAGTTACTCAAGCTGATTTACCAACTTGCAGCGGAGATATCGTAGGACGCCTTTACTATGTCGAATCAGCAAGTAATTTTCAGGTATGCAAATCTACAGGTTGGACGACTGTCAGCATACAAGGTGCATCTGGCGCTAGCGGCATTACCATAAATACAATTACTACCTGCTCTAAAACAACAGGTGGAGCTACTTTCCAGCATAAGATTACAGCATTCAGCACAGGGGATAAATTCATATACTGTTCGATATCTAATTCCTTGAACACATATAGTGCATCGACAATATATAAATCGACCCAGAACGGCGCTACAAACGAATCTTGCTTAATAACTTATGATTTAGATGCTGCAACCTCTGGCTTTTGGAATTTTAGCTTAATCAGTGGTGCAAGGACAGCCGTCTACTCAGATAGTGGTAGTACTTCAAATGGTGTTACTGTGACATTTGCAACATCGGATTGTTTGACAATTTAAAACTAATAATTTCACTTGATTCAATAAAAAAAGCTCTAGTTTTGCTAGAGCTTGGTCTTAAGCTTCTAAAAATACGGATCGATTTATTCGGTTAGCACTTTCGCCTTATACAAACGCCAATTTGTGTCGGGTCTTTTTTAAATCATACCCAAATTAGGAGTTTAAAGACCTAAATTAGGGCGGCGCATCTGGTCCTCTAAAGACTTTGTATTCACTGCTAATGTTGTTTGCATCTGTGACATAGTACTTTGAATTTGTACCATGGTAGTTTGCATTTGAGTCA
>JAYTTH010000156.1:0-7690 GCA_043745515.1 Pseudobdellovibrionaceae bacterium
GGATTTTGAAATCGCTGCCAATAATGTCTTACTTTTGAAAGCAAAAGCATCGGCCATTCGTATATCTTCAATGGAGCCGCTACCATATCAAGAACTAGAATTCTTCCTCCTGGTTTTAATACGCGAATCATTTCTTGAACCATCGGGTCCCAGTCTAAATAGCGAAACGACAAAACAGAAATTACGTAATCAAACTGATTGTCCGCAAAATCAAGTCGCGGGCCGTTTACTTTAGAAAAATTTAAATTTTTAAGATCCCTCTGTTTTGCTTTTTCACTGGCCATCTTTAGCATGCCTGCCGATGCATCCACGCCTGCTCCATGGTCGATAAACACTGACATCTGCCTCAAAAAGGCTCCATTGCCACAGCCGATATCTAAAATCTTTGGCTTGCATGAAAAGTCCATATTTGAAGTTAACCATCTCCACTCATCGCGACGTACACGTATATCTTCAAAGGTCTCTTCATAAAACTCCGACACTTGATCATAGGAACGATCCACTGCCCCGTCTTCTGGTTTAAATTCTACCATTGGATACAAAGGCGAAAACCCGACATACTTCCAAATTGAAGCCAGTAATCCATGCGACTTTCGCCCCGCACATGAAACAATATAAACGTCTTTTTTTAGAGACCAACGAAATTTATTCGGCGAACCTGACACAGTTGTGTACCACCAGTAGCCATACACCGAACGCTTAAAATGATCCGACAAAAATGCAGAAAACCAACGTGCGGTTCGGCAGGCATGAAAATATAATTTCGCATTAACTGCCAATGGCCAGGATTGTTGTTTCCATTCAAAGGGGCTGAACTGTTCTGGCCAGCTGGTCGTTCCAAACATTATTCCGTAAACGCCACTGTGGCCAAAAAAGTGAAATTCTAAGATCTCATTTTTTTGGCTTGAAACTTTTTTAATGGTTTCAAGAAATTCCAGCTTCGTTTCGGTAGCATTACAAATTACAAGCGTATTTTTTTGTAGCTCTTTTTTCTCCTTAGACAATGTTTCGGCGGCTTCTTTGAATCGATTTCCGCCAGTTCGATACAACGTTGTGTAAGTGATTAGAATGACCTTCACTATTTACCACTCCTTTTGATCTAGAATAAGATTTTCGTCTTTAGGAATCCAAGCACCACATTCGTCGGCGACAGTTAACGTTCTTTTGCCGATAGTATCCCAGACTTTCATTCCATGAATGGGAGGCGAATAAATATGAAGTGATACTCCAAAAGACGAAGGACCACAGGAATGAATATCTGACTGCCTAACGGTTACAACACTATTCTCTTTATACTTTTGTATCGCTCCTTGTTTAACAAGATCGCCCCCAGTAAAATTGAAATGCTGCTCGGCGAAATCACCTTCAACAAACCAAATTAGCCCGGATGAGAAACCGTGATTATGTGGACTCGAAATCGCGTTTTCTGCCCAAGAGGCCAGCATGACTTCAATTCCATCATTTCTAAAGATTATATTTCTACTATAGGGCTCAAAATCACTTTTATTAGTAACTAACAGTGACGACAATGCTTTGGCATCGAGTCCGCGCGTTTTCAGCTGACTAGGCAATTGTTCAGGCATAGAAATCATCTGCCGAAAAATAGATAACCAGGGTACTTCAGCAAGCCAAGTAGGACTCTTTAAAATCAACATTTCTAAATTTTATCAAAATATTTGGCCTCTAACAAGAAAGTCTAGTCGAACAACTACATTGGTTTGACGCGCCCCTTAGAGTTAACTACTCTTTAGGAAATTACATTTCACAAGGAAACAGAATGAATTCTCGCTTAACATTAGCCTTTGGACTATCATTGTTTACACTGCATCTCTTAGCAAATTCCCCGATTACAGGTTTGGAGGGAAAAGATCTAAAATGTATCTCGCTAAATACTCCGCTTAATCTTGGAGACAATCAAGGATACACCGCTGCTGATTTTCGCTCGCTTAGAAACTCAATTTTCGCACAACACGGATTTAAATTTGAAGACAAAGAGGTAAATGATGAAATGGCAAAACGAGGCTGCCTCAAACCAGAGGTTGTTTACACTCCAGACAAACTTACCTCAATAGATAAAAAAAACGTAGCTTTGTTAAAACAGTGGGAAACTCAAGCTTTAGAAACTGACCCCGCTGCGCAATTCGAACATGATTGGAAAAAAAGTCATCTGTCGCCTCGCGCCCGTGCACTTTTAATTTCCCAACACTATTGCTATCTGAGTGAGACCGACGGTAAAAAAATCGGAATAATCTATTTTGACTACAAATCGAGAGCCAAAACTCAGAACCTTCGTGCCATGATGAATTTATCAATGCCTACTTGGGCGAAAGGATTAGATAAATCGGAAAGAGCGTCCATGAAAACCATGGTAAGCCAAGGAACGGCCGATACTACTTCCATGTATAGTCTAGAATTGAAAACTAAAGGAAACTGGATAGTCAGCGATAGCGGTTCAACGGATTCAGGAAGCGTAAAAATCACGCTGGAAACAGAGAATAAAAAAATGATACTCTCTAAAATCAAAATTTCAGCCGAAAACATTGCTTCTTCTGGAATGTTGAGTTGCCAATTAGAATAATTTTTTTGAATCGATCTTTTTTTTTATTTTTTTAACAGCGACTATTCTTACTGCCTATTGTTTTTTTTCAATATATCAGAAATCCGATCCGGTCGGAGGAGATGGTTACTTTTACCTAAAACAAATCGAATGGCTAGGTGACCACTATCAATTCTATCATGCCGACTATTCATTGATTTTTATTCCTCTTGTTATTTTGTATAAAATAACGGGAAGCAGCCTTTTAGCCTTCCAAATTTTAACAAGTTCTACATTCTTTGTTATCGCACTTTTTACAGGCCTCACGTTTTTTAATTTTGCACAAAAATTGAGGCTTTCAAGTATGCTTTCATGTGTTTTTATAATTTTAACTGGCCTACAGACAAACACTTTGAAGCTTAGCTTTGAGTTTGCAAAAAATGGTTTGGCCCTAGCGCTTTTGCTAATGGGTTCGTATTTTTTAATAAAACGCAGTTTTAGGGGCAGCGTGATTCTTTTCGCGATGGCTGCAGTGACCCACAAAACCGCGTCTATTTTTCTCGCGGGATTTTTAATAACACAAATTTGTAGCTACTATTTTTACAATAGAAACACCTATTCAAGATGGAACAATGTACTATTCCTAATCCTAATTTCAATTAGTATCATAGGGACAGCCGTTGTGTTTCCAACCTTACAATTGCATATTATTAACTATTTTCAACATTTTGCTTTAGAAAGTATCAATTCATATTATGAAAGCAGCGTGCTCATTTCAAGGCCAATACTTGTTTTAATATTTTTTTGGCTCCTGTTGGCTCTAGCAAAAATAGGCAGCATCGCCAGCCCCCTGGTCATTGCCTTAATATTCTTTGTTTTGTTTCCATTTTTTCCTATATTTTCGGGCGACAATATGGAAATTAAATTTCGCCTTTTTATAATGGCGTTTCCTCTGGCAGTGCTTCTATTTTCAATAACGCTGCCAACTTTTCAAAAAAGACACAGCTTTCATTTAGTGATGGTTGTAAGTTTGGTTATCCTTTTCAGTGAGGCAGTTAAAAAAACAGATTTTCCATGGATCACAGAGTGGAGCCAGAAAATTAAAAACTTGGATAGTCTTAACAATTTGCTAACCAACGCCGACACCTTAGTGACCCATCATAGTCTTCAATTTTTTATCGACTACCGAACTCATATTAGAGGTCGATCGATGATTTCAAAGGATCAGAGTCCGATCTATCAGATCGCCTACACGCCTGATTTCTTTCGATTGAATCCTAATTTATCAGATCAAATTCGCCAAATTCAACTCCTATCGCTAGGAGACGACTACGCACTTTTTCGATTCGAAGACTTTCAATCTCTTATGAAACAAAATCCAATACTGTCTGACTGGAGAAATCTGTTTCAAATTCGCCCGGAGTTTGTTCAAGACTATAAATGAAAGAACCCAAAGTGGACCTGGTTCCGATTTAGCTTCTCTAACCTTTGTCTAGCTCTCTGGTTCCTACCAAAATAGTCTTAACCATTGGTCCGGAAAGGAATAAACTAAGCCAATGAAGTCTGTCGGTATCGATATAGGATCTTATTGTATTAAAGTCGTCGAAGTGAATTCCAGTTCAAAGGGATTTCAACTTGTACAGTTTCATTCCCATCCTCTGACTATAAAAGCAAATACCGATACGCATTTTGAAGTCATAGAATTTCTGCGCGGCTTAATGGCAAAATTTGATACCGAACAGACCCAGTTTGTAATTGGTGTTCGGCAAGACAGGGTCGCCGTAAGGCAAAAAACATTTCCGTTTACGGATAGAAATAAAATTTCTAAAACTTTACCCTTAGAACTTGAAGATGAAATTCCATTTTCAATCGAAAATGCCCTTTTTGATTTCAAACTGCAAAGCTTAACTCCACCGAATGCGGACATTCTAGCTTTTGCGGTTAAAAAGGATGAAATTACCCGAATTATTCAGGTTCTAAAAGAATGCACAATTCAGGCAGATATAATTTCAACGGAAGGCAGTGCATTTGCTAATCTGATTGAAAGATGGAACGAACCTATAACGCCAAAAATAAACACGACAACTAATGTGGTGTTGGATGAAATAACATCAATTGTCTCCAAAAAATTTAATATTATTCTAAACATGGGGCACTCGCACACTTTGGTATCGGTGTTTGATGCTGGCAAAATGGTCGCAGTCAGAACTATCTTGTGGGGAGGAAAATATGTTGGCGAAGCCATCGCAAAAAAATACAATTTGCCCCCTTCCGAAGCCCACAAAGAACTTGAAACTAAAGGTTTTATTCTTACAAAAAAACAAGAGCTTTCCCCAGAATCAAAAGCCTTTTCTGATCTCATTTCCAGAAGTGTTCGTGATTTTATTCGAGATTTACAAATTTCAATTTTGGAAATTAAGTCAGAACACAATTGTGAAATTTCAAAGATAGAAATCACCGGTGGAATGAGTTTAATACAAGGCTTGGAACCTTATTTGACTCAAAATTTAGAAATACCCTGTAATCGTTTTGCCTCTTTGGATTTGTTTAGTCAGATTTATTTTGAAAAAAATGATCTTACAGATGTTCGCGCCGGGGTAGCAATTGGTCTAGCGATCGAGGGACTCAAAAAACCTAGAAATCCTGCTATCAACTTTTTAAAAAATGAATTCGCCAATAAAGACAATCGGTTTCAGGAATTTTGGAGCAGCTGGGCTACGACTTTACAGATTGTCTTTACAGCTTTTGTATTACTTTATGTTTGGTCCATGCTCCGCGCTGACTTTTCAGAAGTTTTAGACAACGGCGTGCAATCAAGACTCAAATTAGCGGCCCGTGAAGCTCTAGGTCTAAGTGGTAAAAAAACTAGCGACGCTGCTATCGAGAGCTCTTTAATGACCAGTAAAACTCTTGTTTCAGATTTTAAATCAGCCGAGTCGTTTTATCACATGAACTCGGCAGTCGAACTGCTGAAAAAAATTTCCGAAATTTTACCATCGAAAGTCAGCGCCCAAATTGATCTTGTCCGTTTTCAAGTATTAGATCAAGCCATGACAGTCGAAGGATATGTGCAATCAGCTCGGCAGCGAGAACAGGTTCTTGAATCATTAAAAATGATGGCACTCAATGAATCTGTACAATCAAATTCAAGCCGATTGCCTCCCTTTGGAAATAAAGTACCATTTTCCTTTTCACTTAATGTGGATCGTGGAATTAAAAAAATAGGAAACTAATGGCATTTGAAGACTTCAAAGAAAATTTAAGCAATCGATTAGAACAAATCGGTGAACGAATTACAAATTCAAGTCTTTTCATAATGCTAAATGAACGCTACGAAAACTTTAATTCATTTCAGCAAAGGCTGATTAAAATTGGCGGTTTTTTGTTGGTTTTAGGAACCGGTTTGTATTTTCCTCAAGATTATTTTTTTACTTCATTTGAAAGCGAACATCAATTTGAAGTTAAACGAAAACTTATAAAAAATATCATAAAATCAGAACGCGAAGTTACCTCACTTCCTGACATACCCCGCCCACTTCCTGCTGAATCCGTAAAATCTAATATTGAATCCCAATTGAAAGAAATGAATTTTTTGCCCGAGCAAATTAAGCTAGTCAGCATTAATAATCAGCCAACCTCGTCATTGATTCCAGCCAACAAAATTCAATATGGAATAGACGTGACAATAAATAAAATAAACGTGAAACAGCTGACAAATTTGGGCTCTAAACTCCAAATTATTCATCCGGCAGTTAAACTTAAAGATTTGATTATCACTTTGAATAAAGAAGATTCTCGCTATTTGAATGCCGAAATTAAATTAGTGGCACTCAATATTCCTGAATACAAGGCACCAGAGCCACCGCCGCCAGAAAACCCGAAGAAAAAGGGGAAGAAATCGAATAAAAAGGATGAGGATCAGTAATGGCGATTTTGGTGCAGCTTAAAAATTTACTGGTTTTCATATTTATAAAAAACCTTTTCAAGCTTTTACTGGTCTTGATACTTTCTATAGTTTTGTTTATCTCCCTGTTTCCAAAAAATGAACTCAGCGATTTTGTTTCTAAAACAGTATCCGAACAAACCAATAACCGAATAAAATTGGATTTTGAAAACCTATCGTTTTCTGTTGCTGGCAATATGGGTGTCCAGTTGGACCGTGTTTTCTTCCAAATGAGCGGCTTTCCCCCCGTAACTCTAAAAGAACTTGTGGCGAGTCCAGATCTGATGGCGGCACTCAGTAAAAAACCCTATGGAAAAATTAAACTTCTAGGGTTGTTCAAGGGCGAAGTGGAAGTGGCGATCTCGAAATACAAATCGGATGGTGATAGTCCGATAAAAAAAGTCGACCCAAGTTTAATTGCCATCACCGCCAATCGAGTCGACTTGGCCGAATTGAATTCGTTTTTTAGTTTGCCTATGGAACTTCGAGGGCATGCGGACTTAAGCGCTAAAGCGGTATCCTTACTGCAGCTGGTGCCGACTCTGGACGAAGCTGGGAAAGTCGAACCCGGTCAGCAGCCATTTCAATTGGTTGAAATTCCCGAAGTCACTCTTACTGTAAAAAATTTCGAGATGCCGCCGTTTCTTTTGGAAAAAAATATGCTGATGCCATTGAATGTACCCGGTGTAAAGCTTTCGGAAATTGTGCTCAAAGGACGGCTTTATGAAAATACGTTTCAGATTCAAGATGTGCAACTAGGCAAGCCCGGGGATGAATTGTCGGGATCGATAAAGGGAAATGTGACCCTTCAGAAAGGCCCTTCATTTTTCCCAGAAAAATATGAAATGTCGATCGACCTAAAAATGAGACAAAGTTTTTATGACAAAATTGGTCTTTTATTAAGCATTTCTCCGGCTGCTAATTATTTAAAGCCCTTTAGTGGCGGTTATAGTTTTAAATCTAAAATTTCGGGCATCGTAGGGCCCAGCGCACCGTCATTTGGCCCGGCGCAATAATCCGAATTCTAATCGCCTTAAAAACTGAAAGAAAATATTTTTATGTTCTACATGGTTTTGCCCTTGCAACTGTGTCTGTCCTTCATTAAGTCTTGAACTGTTAATCTATCATTAAAAGGAGTCACAATGGCTGGAGTTAATAAAGTTATTATCGTAGGACGCTTGGGAAATACTCCCGAATTAAAAACCCTTTCA
>JAYTTH010000157.1:0-2104 GCA_043745515.1 Pseudobdellovibrionaceae bacterium
TATTCAACATCGCTGATTCCAGTTGTTGATAAATGATCTAATTTATTATTTTGAATATCAAAGGTGACGCCCTTCATATTCAAATCTAATAATTCCTTATTCACATCAGCAGCCAACTTTTCGGCTTGCTTTGTACGGTTTTGATGAAGCTCTTCTGCTTTTTTCTTGAGATCTAATTCTAACTGTAAAGATTGTTTTTTTAATTTCTCGATATGTTCATCGGAATTTTCTAAATCAGAAATTTCTTTTTTCATTCTTTGCGCTTCAGCTTCGATGAGATTTAAATCAGATCCATATTTTTTTTGTAATTTACGAACTAGGCTTAACCGATTTTCTTTTTCTTCTAAAGCATCAGCGTCTAAATTTATTTTTTTTAAGTCCTGACGAATTTCATAAATAATATCATCAATCAAAGTTTGCGCATCCGACAATCTAGAGACTTTTTCAGTGATTTGTGGAGCTACTGTGGAAAGTTCCAAGGATTTCTTGAGCAGTATTTTAAGACGTGAGCTGACTGAATCTTCATCTGAGTAAAGTAGTTCTTCACACTGATCGACAAACTGCAAAATGCGATGTGAACTTTTCATCTGTTTGATAGCATCTTCGAGTTCAGAATCAGCGACGGGGTCTAAATTTAATTTTTCGATTTCTTGGTACTGAAACTTTAAAAAATCAAGACGTTGAGATTTATTCTGCGCCTGCCGTTCAAATTCTGCTATTTCAAGTCGTAGTTTTTGTAATGTTGAAAACTTTTCCTCGTACAGCTTTCGCTTATCCCAGTGACCTGCGTACTGATCCAGTAAATCAAGATGATAGGATTTAGAAAGTAAATTGCGATTGTCGTGCTGACCTGTCATTTCAATCAAAGGTGCATTGGGACCTGTCACTTCAATCATCGGAGCTACGATCTCACGCAGTTGATTTAATGTGCTTAAGCTTCCATTCAAATAAACTTTTGACTTATCACCCACCGCAATTACACGCCGAACAATTAATAGTTGATCGTCGCAGTCGATTCCAGCTTCGCTTAGTTTTTTTCGTATATCACTTCGTTTTTTTAAATTGAAAGAGCCTTCCACTACCGCTTGCTGCGCACCTGTTCTGATAATGTCGCCCGAGGCTTTTTCACCCATCAAAAGGGCTAAACTTTTTAATAAAACCGACTTTCCAGAGCCTGTTTCGCCCGAAAGAATATTCAAGCCATTTTGAAATTCAATATGTAGTGAATCGATAATAGCGAACTGGGAAACATTAAGTTCCTGCAACATAGCGATCTCCAAACTTTAATTTATCTTTTAGTAATTTAAAAAAATTATGTCCGGGTTTTCGCAGCATAACGTGGTCTGTTTTGCTTCGAGTGATGTGGACCTCATCTTCGGGTGAAAGCTCAATAACCTTTTGGCCATCAACAATTAAATGCGCCACACTTGTCTGCTGATCTAATTTAACTATTAAAGCTTTTGAATCAGGAAATATCAATGGTCTAGAAGTTAACGAGTGCGGTGAAACAGCGGAAACAACCCAAGCCTGTACATCAGGATGTAATATCGGCCCGCCAGCGGCTAAATTGTAAGCTGTTGACCCCGTGGGGCTTGATATGATCAATCCGTCCGCCTTGATATGATTTACTAACGACTTATCAAAATATAAAGAAGTGCTGATCAACTGCGAAAATGATCCGCGTTCAATAACGATATCGTTTAAAGCCTCAAACGAAACCTTGCGTCCTGATTTTTGTATGACCTGCGCCTGCACCCGTGCCCGTGCGTGAACCACCATTTTATTCTTCAATGTTTGATCTACTGTTGCAAAAACATCTTCGACGGAATGGGCAGTTAAAAAGCCAAGAAAGCCCATGTTAAAACCTAAGATCGGAACTGAATGGCCCTTTAATAATCGAACTGCGCGCAAATAAGTTCCATCTCCGCCCAAAACGATAACTAATGACATTTCTTTTAATTCATTGGAACTAATTAATAAATCGGTTTCAGGAAGTTGTTTTTGCTCGGGCGCGGTAAATACCTTGTAATGCTTCGCCTTCAAACGAAGCGTTAGTTTTTTTGCGATCTTTACCGCCGATGGTGAATGCAGGCGATAAACTAGA
>JAYTTH010000158.1:0-7671 GCA_043745515.1 Pseudobdellovibrionaceae bacterium
AAACTTGAGCCATTTTAGTAGAAAATGGGTCCAATTTGTTCTAGATTGAGACAGATGAGAGCGGACAAATACCTGCCCCTAGCCTTAGCTCTAAGCTTGCTTTTTCACATATTTTTGGTGGGCTTCGTTTGGTTTGTTCCTAGTAATTTCTTAAACTATTTCACCTCGCCTTTTGTGAGCCAGGTCCCAGTAGAAAGGCCGACACTGATCGAAGTCGTGCTCAATCAAAAAAAAGACACTCAACAAATAGTTAGGCAGGCCAATCCGCCAGCTAGCCAGATCGACAACGATTCTAAGGAAATCGCGCGATATCTTTCTGAAAAAAAACAACGTGTATTTTTAGAAACCAAAGCAAAAGAAATAGGCCAAACTCAAAATCGCCAACAAATGCCTAAATATCAAAGGGAACTCTTGCAGGAAAAAATCAAAGAGCAATTGAAAGAGCTCGCTAAAAACGAAGACGGTGATATCGTCACCCGCCCTAAACAGAAAAAAAATAGCGACTACAAACCCATGGATCTGTTTCCAAAAGATCAGTATATGAATTCCACTCTGGGCGAAGTTCTACCAGACAACATGTCGATTGGTGACTTTACAGCTTTGAACACAAATCAATATCAGTTTTATACTTTCTATGCCCGAGTCGAAGATTTAGTACGCTTTCGCTGGGAAGGTTATATTCGAAACGCCTTGGATTATTTTGATCGCCGTCGAGTCATCAAATCGGTTTCACAAAAGACATGGATCACGCAAATTGAGTTTCTAATTGATCCCCAAGGCCATTTAAGAAAAGCCATTTTGCTAAAAGAATCTGGAATCGCACAATTTGATCAATCGTCGGTAAAGGCATTCGAAGATGCTAAAGTATTTCCAAACCCACCAAAAGAAATGGTTCAGGATGACGGATTTATACATCTTCGATATTCTTTTCATGTCTATTTCAATCCAGCGATTCTGGCGCACTAGGATCTATTCCTAACTCGAACACTACTTGCAGCGAGAAACTTCGGTAACTGAAAAGGTAAGAGCAACTCGCTCGCTTGAAACCACAAAGTGAGCCTTTCCAGAGACATCATATTTCAAATCTCTTGGATCAAAACCATGTTCGCCTTGTCCATCTGCTGGCGTATAATTAGTTTCTTGTAACAGCATTTGCCCAGCTCCCATATTAAGAAATAAATGCGAGGCATCTTTTAAAAATTGCTTAGCTAAGTTGGTTTGACGAAATACATTTATCTGCAATCCTTTATTGGCTCCGCGAAGCTTTTGCATTTCAACTATTTGATCCATATTTATATTAACCGGTAAACTAGCACCATGTATTTCAAGGGCGTCTCCTTTTTTGGAAACGGATTGCTTACTAAGCGCCGTCGCATTGTACGCAAAAAAACTATGACTTTTATTTGAAGGCAAGCCCACTTGAATTTTCAAACTTTGAAGTCCCTGCAAATCTTCCATTGGAACTACAGAATCCAGATTTAAAAGATACTCACAGGCATTGGATTGGGCTGCAAAAGCAATTGAAATCAAGCAAACAAGTGAAAATGAAATCTTAAACATTTTAAACTCCTATTAAGTTACGTCGCTCCTATCTACAAGAAAACCGCATGGACCCATAGTGTTTCTTACAAGCCTGTATAAACTTCACCATAAAACGTCGCAACGAGCGGTAAAATCCAACAGGACGTACTTATGATTCTCAAGCAAAACTAAAGTCTTTGGATCCAAGTCCGTGTTAGGGCCTAGACCTTCAGGAATTTAAAGACCCGTGCTTTAAAAACGATTATACTGAAGGTATGCAAATACTCATTTTTATACTGCTAATCAGTGTCCAGTCGTTTGCCTTTTTAACCGAATTTTCAGTTTCCTACGCGCAAAAAAAAACTTACTTCAATTCGGACAATTATAACAACACAGAATCCACGACGGCTTCATCGTCCTTCTATTTTATGGAAAAGTTAGCAGTTGAATTGAGCTATACTGACGCTTCGGTACTGCGCGAAGAAACAATTTTTAATGGGACTGGTTATCAGCAACAGACGTCTTTACAAAAAATCTTAATCTATGGCTCAGATCTAATTGTTATGCTGGCTGATCGAAAGGCTCTATTTCAGCCGTATATAAAAGGCGGAGTCGCCCAAATCAAAAAGACATTAACAACAAAAAATGCAGACGTATTTGTTTACTCTACAGACCCCATTAACTCGCTTTCTCCGAGTTATGGCGCCGGAATCAAAATCCAACTTTCTGAAGCCTTTGGATTAAAATTTAGTTACGATGCATGGAGAACGGATTCAAAAGATAGCGCCGGAAATAAATCGACCGTTGAAGACAGTTCCGTGCGAGCTGGAATCACATGGATACTTTAAAGCTCACTTTAATTTTAATTTCAGCTATTTCAATTTGCAGTTGTCAATTGGGATACCTTACCAAAAGTGCGTACAACCAACTGAGCCTTTTAAATCAGCGAGTTCCAATTGAAGACGCCTTAGCTGACCCTGCTATTTCAAATGAAGAGAAGGTCAAATTGCATCTTTCGCAAGATGTCCGATTGTTTTCTGAAAACAGGCTCAAGCTAAACGTCAAAAAAAACTACTCTACGTTTGTTAAACTAGATAGACCTTATGTCAGCTATGTTGTCAGCGCCTCACCCAAGTGGACCCTTGAAACTCACTATTGGAGCTTTCCAATCGTTGGAAAAGTCCCCTACAAAGGTTATTTCTCAGAAGCAGATGCCAAGGACGAAGGCGAATCTTTAAAGGAAGAGAACTTAGATGTGTATATTCGCGGGGTTTCAGCCTACTCAACACTTGGGTGGTTCAAGGATCCGTTGCTGTCTAGTATGCTTCGATACAAAAATCATGATCTGGTGAACACTATTATTCACGAGTCCGTGCATGCCACTCTTTTTATAAAAAACGAAGCCGATTTCAATGAACGTTTGGCTACTTTTTTAGGCAACAAAGGTATGGAAATCTATTACCAGCAAAAAGAAGGCAATGATTCTGAAACTCTAAAACAGGCAAAGAAAGAGAACGCTGACGAAAAGCTTTTTTCTTCATTTATTACAGCAGAAATTAAGGATATCGAAAAATGGTATCAAAATCAAAAGGACCAAAAAGAAGATCTCAGGCAGGCCCGACTAAATGAAATCAAAGCGCATTTCGTTGAAAAAGTAAAACCATTTTTACTAACTGATAATTATCTGAAATTTGATTCTATCGATCTAAATAACGCTCGCATTATAGTTTATAAAACTTACTTGCAAGACATGAGTGATCTAGAAGAGCTCTACCAATTGAATGACAGCAGTTTCGTCAAGTTTTTTGAAACTGTCAAACGCCTAGAAAAACAAGAAAAGCCTTCTCAGGGAGTTAAGGATCTTATTGTTGAAATGTCGGCAGGCAAGACAAACAAAGGAAACCAATGAAAAATTTTTTTATTTTACTGCTAATTTTTACAAATATAGCTTGGAGCCGACTGCAAAAACCAGAAGAAGCCAGTCATCGATTTTCACAAATTAACCAATTTTATCGAATTGACAAGCGCGGACAATATAAAAGCGTAAGCGAATTCGAAGTAGAAATCTTAAATGAAACTGGTCGAAAAGAATTTGGCTTCTATAAGTTTAACTATGCACCTCATCTGACAAAAATTACTCAAATCGAGGCCTATACCAAAAATGAAAATAAAATATTTAAAGTTGAAAAAGATTTTATTGAAGACAAGCCGATTGCCTCAAGTAAAGACGGGTTTGACAATGACAATCAAATATCGGTGGCCTTTCCAAACGTTCAAGTAGGTTCAATTTTATATTTTAAAGTAATCTATGAAACGCATACTCTTTCACTAGACAACTTTTTTAGCACTATCGAATACTTTGGCTGGAGGGAAAACTCGATCAAGCAAAATATCTATTTTGAAAGCGAAAAAGAACTATTCTACAACGTCAGTGACCCTCTGGATTCGTTGACGATTGAATCCAAAAAAGAAAATAATATTTATTTTTTAAATATAAGTCAGAAAAAGCCAATATTTTTAAATCCTATCGAAGAAAAAGACGCCTATTTGACTCGACGATCTGTTCCCCATGTCGAAATATCCACAGAAAAAGAATGGTCCAAAAAGCTCCTTAAACCTATGATAGATAATTATGAAAAAATCTTATCTGAACCATTGCCCGCCCCGTTTGAAAAAATTTATCTTCAATCTAAAAACATCAAAGATGATACCCAGAGATTTGAATTTATCATGGATCAACTGCAGTCCCAAATTCGCTATCTTGGCGACTGGCGAACTGTAAAGGGCGCGTTAGTTCCAAGGCCTCTATCGGAGATTTCAAAAAGTGGTTATGGTGACTGCAAAGACTATTCGGCTTCCCTAGCGGCCATCCTTCGACGAAACGGATATAAAAGCAACGTGGCGTTTGTCTATCGCGGCGAAACCAATCAAGTGGAAAAAACTAAACTGCCGTCGCTAAAAGTTTCAAATCACGCCATTACCTATGTTGAATTCAACGGTCAGCCACATTGGCTGGATGCTACTAATAATATGGTTTTTACCGCTGAACCGTTGCCGGATATTGCGGGACGGACGGCCTTGGTTTTAGATCCTGAATTTCCAATTGAAAAAAGCATACCGGGAAATCAATTTAAAAAGAGCACATCCTTAATTCAAATCGAATACTCAGACATTAAAAAACCCTATATCAAAGTAACATCAAAACTCAAGTTTTCAGGCATACCTGCAAGCGAATGGGCAGGTGATCAACTACGTTCGTCGGAAGAGGCCCTACAGTTTAGATTGCTTGAGTGGACTTCAAGCAATGTCAAAGCAATCAAAGGAGCCAAGTTTCAACCCTTTTCTCTTATGTCACGTATTACAAAAGATTTGGAGTTCAACTATGAGTTTCAAGAACTAAATCCCTTTTATACGTCAAATCAGGGTCTAGGATTTGTACTATGGGAAAATTCGTCGCTCGCACAAATTGCCGAAAAACTAGAAAGGCGTTCAACAGACTTGGGTTTAAACTATCCTAGAATATCTGAATATTCGATTTCATTTAAAAATACGACCAGCCAAGATGTCTCTAAGTTGAATTGTAGTCTTAAATCAGAATGGATCGAGTTTGATCGACGGGTTACTCACAGATCCAATGTCATCCATATTGACGATAAAACGACTGTGATAAAGCCAAGGATCTTTAAAGAGGACTTTGAATCAAAAGGCATGGTCGAACTAACTGATAAAATTAGAAAGTGTATGTTTCATAAGTTGTTAATCCTAAGGTAAATTTTTCCGACTTGATTCTAGGCAATGTTTTAAAAGACCAGTTCATTGTATAAGTAATTCCAAGTTGGAGTAGCGATGAAATTTAAGCATATTCTATCGATTGTAGTTATAATATTGTCGATACAAATACCAAACGCATACACCCAAATTAAAGGTCAGATTATTACTGATACTGTTTCAAAGATAACAGGCGACGACGACGGAAGATTGTTTGTGATGTCGAAAACGATCCCTATACTTTATTTGCGATACAACAATCCTAATTTTGATTCAATTTTGGCCACTTTAAGCAATAGCCAGGCTTTTAGTTCAACTGCGAAAATTACAATAGATTCGCAATTTAATATTATCAAAGCGGAATAGCGAAAGGAATTTGAGTGATAAAAAAAATTTTCCTTACTTTTTTTCTTTTGGTTAGTTCCAGCTTTGGACAGTCAAACATTGAGGTAAGAAACTATTTTCAGCAAACGCCCACTGCTAGCTATTTTTTGCGATCAATTTACCAAGCCAGAAATTTTGAACCCCTATTTGGAAAGTCCGGTCAGTGGCAGTTAAGCTCCGCTGATTTGGAATCCATTGGCGCCGGATTAAGATCTCACGGTTTAAACCCCGGCGATTATAATTTTCAGGCTATCAATGAAGTGCTTAAAAAAAATAAAATATCCAATTTAAAATTAGAACTATTTATCAGTGACTTAATTTTGAAATCCTTAATTCACGTCGCGGTCGGACGGATAGACCCAAGAAAAATTTCAGCAGACATAAAATATGCTCCGAAAGAGTTCATGCTTTGGTCGACCTTTTCAAGCCTAACACCGGCCCAAATCCCAATGACCTTAGATCAATTGGCTCCTAAAAATAAGCTTTACCAGGGTCTGCGCAGGGTTTTAGCCAAATTAAATGAATGGTATACTAAAAAACTATGGAAGCCAACACCGTTGCCCGATGGAACTATTACCCATGGCCACTCTCACCCCATCGTATCGCTTGTAAAAGAAAAGCTAAATCTTTTGGGGTATAATTTGATCAACACCGGCACGCTTTACGATGCCCCTTTTGATACTGCTTTAAAATCGATTCAAGCTGATTTATCGATTCCATTTGAAACTGGTTTGGCCAAAAATTCAAAAGTGTGGCGCATTTTAAACACCGACCTAAAAAGCCGTATTCATGAAACAGAATTGCAGCTTGAAAAGACACGCTGGCTTCCTAATGAACTTGAATCTCGCTATGCCCTGGCCAATTTAGCGAGTCAGATTTTTACTGTGAATGATTTTGATCTAAACCAAAACGCTCCAGTCATCGAATTTAAACTTTCTGGGGGCGCTGCTATTCGTAAGTCTCCTTCTATGGAAGATAAAATAACGTCCATCACCTTAAATCCATCCTGGGCAGTCTCTATAGACTCCTTTTTTAATGAAAAGCTACCTCTTATAAAAAATGATTTAAACTTTTTTAAAAAAAATGGCTATAGGGTTATCAATTTGCGATCAGATTTGGAAGTGGATCCTAAAACTATTAATTGGAACCTTGTAAATCGCAGCACTATAGATTTTCAGATCATTCAAAATCCAGGAACAACCAATGCGTTGGGTGTAGCTAAATTTAGCATGACAAATAAATACTCGGTCTATTTAGGTGATACGAGTGACAAAAATAGTTTTAAAAGCAATTACCGCTTGTCAGGCCCTAGCAACGTTCGACTAGAGAAGCCCCTTGAGCTTGCCGAGTATTTACTAGCCAATACAGAATGGAATAGGTCTCGGCTAGAGGGTGTTATTGCTAAACCTGGACAGAAATTAGAGAGTGAAACAAAAATACCTGTTACCCAGCCATTAAGTGTCTATATATTAAGTCTGACTGTTCAAGAAAGTGGATCCAAAATTCGATTCTTTGAAGACTACTACGGTCAAAATAATTCCCTTTTTAAAAAACTTCAACAGCACTGATCAAAAAGTATTCGGTTCGTTTTGGCTCTGTCAAAATCTAAAACAAAATTAGTAGTTGTCGTGATTTGCCATAAATTAAACTTATGCAAAAAACCTTAAAACAAATACAGAACAACTGATGTCTTACTTGGGTCCAGTATCCAAAGTTTTCCTTATAATTCAGAGCCAATATGGCTTTAAAACATTTGGCCCTTTCGTTGCTTAGTAACTAAGCAGAGAGACGGTTTTTAAAAAGCCTATTATCCGGCTCTCAAGGCCACTGGGCATAGGAATCATAAGGTGATTGATTCTGGTGTTAGGGGCTGAAAAGTAAAAGGAAATTTTTTACTCATAAAAAAATAGAAAAAAATTAACCTACTTACCAAGTCGAGGGTCTAATATATGGGCAAAGATTTAATAATCTTAACTGACAATGAACTTGTACAGGAGA
>JAYTTH010000159.1:0-7667 GCA_043745515.1 Pseudobdellovibrionaceae bacterium
ACATTTTGTCTTGGAGCTATAATGGGATTAGTACTTGCCTCATTTTAAAACGTTTGAGATTTTTAAGGCCATGAAAAAAGTCAAAAAAGCGATTATTCCTGCTGCCGGTCTAGGAACGAGATTTTTACCTGCCACAAAAAGTGTTCCAAAAGAGATGTTAACCATAGTAGATGCTCCAATCATTTTTTATGTAGTCGACGAAGCCGTAAAAGCAGGCATTGAAGACATTATCCTAGTCGCAGGTCGAGGCAAGCATGCCATTGAAGATTTTTTTGATACCTCCTATGAAGTCGAAGACAAGCTTATGAAAGATGGCAAAGTAGATGTTTTAAATCGGCTAGAGCAAATCAGAAATATGGCGAATATCATTTCGATAAGGCAAAAGCAGGCTTTAGGATTGGGGCATGCCGTTTATTCTGCAAAACGAATTGTCGGGGACGAGCCATTCGCGGTTCTGCTTGGTGATGAAATCACCGTAAACCAAAACAATCAAAGTTCGGCTACTGAAGATTTGGTAAAAGCATATGAGCAAACAGGACATTCTAGTTTGTCAGTTATGAAGGTCACTGATGACCAAGTTTCAAAATACGGAATTGCAGAGTTAAACAACGAAAAAGAAACTTTGAAATTTGGATCCCAGTCGATAAGCTTTCACCGTGTACAAAAACTTTTTGAAAAACCAAAACCTGCAGAAACAGATTCCCGCTGGGCCATCACAGGCCGCTATGTTTTTGATCCGAAAATTTTTACGCTTTTAGAAAACCAGAAGCCCACGAAAAATAATGAAATTCAACTCACCGATGCTATTCAAGAATTATTAAAGAGCCAAGTCGTCAATGCCTATCCCTTGCAAGGCCGACGCTATGATGCTGGCGATAAACTAGGGTATCTAGTCACTAATATCGAATTTGCACTTAGAAATAGTGAATTGACCGATGAGTTGACAGCTTATTTAAAAAACCTCGTTTTGGAGATTCAGAAAGGATCGTTCAAATGAAATTATTGTTTACGCTTTTATTTTTCACTCTGGCATCTTTTGCTTATATTCCGCCATTGCACATGATTTTGGACAGAACATCAGAAAATGCGGGTTCCGGTGTTTACGCTATCGATACTGAGCTAGTTTTCACAGATGGAAACAACGAAGCGTCTGTGAAAGAAAGCTGGCTTGTTGAAAACGAAAGGACATTAAAATTAACTGTTTCTGGACTCAAGGATCTTAAAGGCCTTAGATTGGTTTATGTCTATGAAAACGGTCTAAAGTGGGCAATGAAGGGCCAAAAACGCGAATCCCAGCCTATTTCAAATGATTTTCTTGAACGGTGGCATCACATCAGAAATACAGATGCATTGTCTACGTTTTTGGTAGCAAACCATTTAATCCCAGAATTCAAAAAAGAAAAACAATCCCGGACCGTTTTTGAAGAATCCATTCTAAAGTTATCACGCTCACAAGGAGTAATTAATTACGCGATTGGCGAAGTCAGCAAAGACGAAGCCAAACCAAAAGTTTGGATCGAGCAAGATTTTTTCGTAATAAGAAAAATCAGGCTACCAAGTCAGGTCGAAATGGAATTTGACAATTATAAATCTTATTCCAAGGGACTTAACTACCCCAAACATAAATTAATCCGCTGGGGACAAAATCGAGTTAACGTAAACACGGTGTCTGTTGTTCCTAAAACGGGAAACGTGTCGGCGCAGTTATCACCGCAAAGCTTAGATGCAAATAACCAATCTAGCGCCCTTTACAACCACCCGATGAAATCTGTTATAGAAGATTTTTATACTCGGTTTCGATGACAAGAACTTACGCACACGTTGCTGTTGCCGCGCCGATCAAGGGCTTCCTAACTTATTTAGTCCCGCTCGAATTGAATTCAATCAAGCCTGGCTCGGTAGTGACAGTTCCTTTGGGAAAACGCTCATGCCGAGGCATCGTTTTTGAAATATCCGAGACCGCGCCCAGCACTGATTTTGAAATAAAATCCATAGGCAGCATAGATCCAGAGTACCAATCGGATCAGCTTGCAACGCGACTAAAATGGATTCAATGGTTGGCTGATTACTATTTTCATCCCATTGGTCTTGTTGCAGATCTTATTTTGCCCCCCCTGGCCAAAAGGGATAAAAAAACATCCCGAAAGCGATCGCCCATTCCCGATTTGCCTGCGGAAATGCCCTTTAGTTTGAATTTTGAACAAGATGCTGTTTTTAAAAAAATATCGTCCTTCAAAGACTTTCAAACGCACTTGCTTTATGGAGTCACTGGTTCAGGAAAAACCGAAGTGTATCTGCATCTTTTTGAAAAAGCACTCGCGCGAGGCCAAACTGGTTTATTTTTGTTGCCCGAGATTTCTTTGACGCCTCAACTTGTAAATCGATTTGCAAAGCGTTTTGGATCAAAAATAGCCCTTTTACATTCTCAGTTAACTGACCGTGAGCGGACTCAATTCTGGTGGGAAATGGTGTTGGGTGAAAAACAAATATTGATAGGCGCCCGGTCAGCGTTGTTTTGCCCAATTCCCAATTTAGGTTTGATTGTAGTCGATGAAGAACATGAATCCAGTTTTAAACAAGAAGAAAAATTGAAATACCATGGCCGCGATGCTGCGATCATGTTGGCCAAAGAAATGAATTGTGCTGTCGTGTTGGGATCAGCGACCCCCAGTTTTGAATCTTGGGCAAATGCAGCTAGAGATAAATTTCACTTACATAGGATGACCAAACGCGTGGGCGAGGTAGCCTTGCCAGAAATGCGAATAATCGATTTAAAGACGTCGGCAAAAAAATCCAAAGAATTAAAATTACCTTTTTGGGTCAGCCAAGAACTTTATGGTGAGCTTCAAACCAATCTAGAAAATGGATACCAGTCGGCCTTGTTTTTAAATCGAAGGGGGATGAGCCAATCTATTATTTGCCCGGCCTGCGGCTATACAAAAGAATGTCCCAATTGTGATATTAAACTAACATTGCATGCTCAGAATCACTTGGTTTGTCATTATTGTGACTATCACGAAAGTTTCAAATTGAAATGCTCGGACTGCCATGAAGGCACGTTAGAACCATTGGGAATAGGCACTGAAAGCGTTGAAACAGAAATTAGGAAACTATTTCCATCGGCCCGTGTGTTGCGCGTGGACCGTGACGAAATCCAAAATAGACTGGACCTTGAAAACGCTATTGAAAAAGTGGAAAAAAAGGAAGTCGACATACTAATCGGTACACAAATGATTGCCAAAGGCCTTGATTTTCCCAATTTAAAATTGGTGGGCTTGGTGCTAGCGGACGTGGGATTTAATATGCCCGATTTCCGCGCGGGCGAACGAGCTGTTCAATTGATTTTGCAGATGAGCGGCCGTGCCGGTCGCCACAAAAAGGACAATGAGCCCAATGGAGTCGTAATACTGCAGACGTTTAATCCTGATAGCGAAATCGTTCAAATGGCCAGCCAGTCGGACTATGAAATTTATTGTGACTATGATTTAAAAAACCGGCAGATTTTCGGCTACCCACCTTACGGAAAGTTGATTTCGTTTAGAATTCAGTCTGCCGATTTAGATAAATCCCAGAAAACCGCACGCATGTTATCTGAGCGGTGTTTTAATTTGAAAGAAAAATCAGATGCATTTACGGATATTCAAATTCTAGGGCCAACAGAATCGCCTATTGCCAAGATTCGCAACGAATTCAGATTCCAAGTGATATTAAAATCCAGCCAGGCATCGACCCTACATCGATTTTCCAAAGTCGTCCTGCAAAACGAAAAATGGGTCCCCACCGGTGTAAAACTATACGCCGATGTAGACCCAATGAATTTGCTTTAAAGCTCATTCTAACAATTAGAACTAGTTACAAACGTTTCTAACTTCAGTAAATTGTTTCAAAGATTGCATTCGAGACGCTTCTGATTTTGCAGTGTCTTTGGTAAATTTGCCGGCCGCACCTTTAACTTTAGTTACGATTCCAGACGCATCCAATGTGAACAAACCATAAGAATTAAACGATTTTCCAGCTTGGCCAAAGCACGTGTTGATTTGGTAATCAACAACGCCAGAATCTTGATAAACTACTTTAGTTTTATCCCATGCTTTAAATTGACCAGATTGGCTAAGCGCCGCATTGATAATCGTAGTTTCTTTTGCAGGGATAACGCTAAATTCTTTAACGTTGTCCATTAGTGTAGTCTTGTTTACTTTTAAACACTTTCCAGCGAAATCGCCGTCTTTATTATTAACTGCAACTAATTGCTTGCCTTGTTTTGATGTTTTAGTGAAATACAAAACAGCCGAATCTGACGGGTGTTGTGACACTTTCATTTCAATAACGTCTTGATCAATCGTGCAGGCTGCTTGATTGTCATCAGTGATTCGCAACAACTGACCAGAGGTAGTTAACATGTATTTTTTAGCACCTTTGTCTGTAGCGCGAGCCATCTTACAAACTTTATAAGCTTTTCCATCTTGCGGACAATTTTTAGTATCGTCAGCGCCAGCTAAAGCCATGGAAGAAATAATTACGGTTGAAAATAACAGGGTAATAGATTGTTTGGTCATTTTGATCTCCTTTATTGGGTTCGACTCCCTATAAGCGAAAACTAGGCCGTTTAAATTCAACTAAGATCGATTTGAAATGGTGCGAAAAGTAAAACGCCAGACGACAATGAATTATTTACAAAAAAAATGGGCCCAACCTGAGAAGGTTTGGACCCATCATAGAATCTATAAAGCTGTTATTCCAATTAAATTACCAAGCAAAAAACTGAAGTTTAAAGATATCATAAGTCTTTTTTGAGTTAGACTTAACAACAACTTTAATTTCGTTTGAACCGTATTCTGTCATGTTACCAGGGATAACGATATCATCTGTGCGATTACCTTCAGTACCAATTTTTTGATCAGCAAAACGAGTGTATTCACCGTTAGCTTTCAAAATATCAAAGTTTGAACATTTTTGAACATTTTGAAAGTAAAGAGCAGCTTGACCGCCCAATTTGTGAAGGGTCACAGTTCCACCACAATCACCTAAAGAAGCTGATCGTCGACCAAATAAATAAGTCGATAGTACGAAGTCCGCAGGTTGATTTGGATTAATTGTCGCAACTGGTGGTTTTGGAGGGGGAGGCGCTACGAAGGATGTAACTGTGATTGTAGCTGATGTTTTTCCAGAGTTTGACTCAGCAACAACAACAAATTGGTTTTTTCCGAAATGTTCATTAAGAGCGATGTATTCAACGCCTTCTCCACCTTTCAACTTACCAACTTTAACCATTTGACCATCCGCTTCTTGGATAGATATGTTAGAGCAGCTAGCTGCATCTTGAACTTTAAGATAAAAATTTCCATCTCTTCTAATTAATTGAGCAGAACCTTTACACGCATTTAATGATTCAACTCGATCACTTGGCCAGCTCATTGAATATTGCTCACTCACTGCCAAAACATTTACCGACAACACAAGTGTTGCTAATCCTAATACTAAACTTTTCATAATTTTCTCCAGTTTATTTTGTTTTTGTTGGCAACATGGGACTTACTCCCATGTTTACCTCACGGGATCTGACTGATTGCGAAGTTCATTCCACGGCAGTTTTAAGCTTATATAAATTTTATACGATTTAAGCTGAATACAATTTAGATAGGTGGCAAAAAATGGCAGCCTAAAAATGTCAAACAATTGAAAATAGTTTAACCAGTCAGAACGAATATATTGAATTTAACCAAAAACAGAAGGCCCCAAAAACTGGAGCCCTCACGAGAAACACTAATTATTCAAACGAACCAATTATCGAGTTCCTTGGCAAAAGGAAGCATGAGCAAAAGGAAGCTGTTGTTGAAACACACCATTGAACATGATTTTGCAATTACCTGAATTAGAATATTCGTACTTTACAGAAACGTTCTTTTTTCCACTTAATATTGCGCAATAATCATCTTTTGCTAAGTTATTTGTGAAAACTCCGTTTTCCATCAACTTGCAGTTATTTTTGCCAGAAAGTTCATAAGAATAAGGAGATTTTGGCCATACTTTAGCAACAGGTCGGCAGCCAGGGATGTAAACTTTGATAGTTTGAGTAGTCACGGCACCGTTGTCCAAAAGTACATCTAGTTGGCAATCTTCACCTAAAGACTCTCTCATTTTCGAGCTCAATGTGTAGCTAGTGCCTTTAATCGCATATTCTTTGATCAAAGATCGTGAAGAATGGTCAACAAATCGAAGATATGTGCATCGATTTTTATCAAACTGTGAACCATTGTAGTTCGACTGAGAACTAGCAAATTTCAAAGCTAGGTCGCCATTATCAGCAAGTCTAAGTTCAACTTTACCGCCGCAGCCGGTTAAGTCAGGTTGGGATAAAAGCCGGCTTTCAGCAAAAGCGTTTACAGCCAACAAAGAAAGAAGGGACAACAATACCATTTTCATAAATTCTCCTAAAAAAGGGGTTAATTGGGTTTTGGTTTCGTCACGTAGAATATAGAAAATTTTTAAAATGGAAATTGTACTGGTTTTGTACAGCATTTTTTACACACAAAAAAAAAGACCCCCAAGGCGGGGGCCTGAATTTTCACTTAAACTATTTGAACAGCTAATCTTAGTCGTTAGCTTGGCAGTAATAGGCCCCTGTGTGACCAGAAAACTGGCTGTTTATCATAATTTTGCAAAGACCTTTGTTTGACCATTCATATTTTACATAGGAACCTTTTGAACGACCTTCGATTGGTGAACACCATCCGAAATCAACATTTCTAACGTACTGGCCACCTTCCATTAGTTTACAATTTCCGTTATTAGAAATTTGATAGGCATATTGACTATAGCTTCCAGCAAAAGCGGAAGTTGCAAACAAAGAGACCAAAGACAATAATAACATTTTCATACATTCTCCTAAAAAGGGTTGTTGGGTTTTGAACTGCCGACGACACTATAATATTTTTGAAAAAAGAAAACCGTACTGATTTTGGCCGGCAGTTCCTACACTAAGGAATGAAATAAATTTAAGATTGAATACAAAGTGTACATAAATACCTTGATTCTGGTTTTCAATAACTTCAAAATTAAAGAATGCAAAAATGCCCCCGGTGCAACTTACAGGTAACAGAACTTCATACCGTTGATCCTGAATTTGAAGCCCAGCTCCAGGTGATCGGTGATATGGTTTCTGGCCCCATCTGCGTTGCTTGCACTTCAGAGTTGCGCAAAGCACTTTCCCAAAGTCGCGGCGGGACATTGTTAATGCAGGAGCGAGCAAAAGAATCCTATCGCTTAGAGCTTTGGAAAAATCGAGTTTCTTTTGTTAAAAAGGCCCGCAGCTTAATGGGCTCAAAAAATTACACGTCAGCAGCGGTGACCTACGAAAAATATCTCAAGATCCTTGAAATTGTTTTCAATTTAAAACCTGGGCAAACTCTAAGTCCGGGGGTATTTAAAGATTCGGCCAGAACAAGTGAAATTACAGTTGTAGCGTCGGTGTATTGGGATTTGTTTCGGATATACGATACCAATGAAAAATATCACGAACGTCAACAAATGGCCGGGCGTCAGCTCGCATCGTTTATTCAGTATTCACCAATTTACCCAGACATAGTTAGAAAGGCAGAAGCGTTTGTCAAATCCGCTAAAAACCCTGGTATTGTTAAAAGCTTTATCAAAGAAGCCACTCAACAAAG
>JAYTTH010000160.1:0-7647 GCA_043745515.1 Pseudobdellovibrionaceae bacterium
GATTACCGTTACGAATGTTGTCAGTTGATATAAATTGAGCATGTTAAATTCCTTGTTGAGATACTATCAAAAAGATTATTTAATAAAATACATATCTTGCGGGCGTTGAACAATGAAATAAAGGGGAATAAATGAGAGCGCACATTTTTTTAATCCTGGGCGTCGTGGTGGGTTGCTTCCAGATAGCCACAGCAAAGCAGTTTAAAAATGCGTATATCTCATTTGAAATACCGGAACGCTGGAATTGCGTCTTAGAAGCGACTGAATGGGTCTGCCGCAGCAAAGAATCCAACGAGTCAAAGGAAGCCATAATCGTACTCACGGCCAAAGAAGTCGGCCCAAGCGATAGTCTTCAAATTTACGAAAGTCACATGAAGAATTCGATCAAAACTACAACTAAAACTGGCGAATCCTCTATGTCGCAGGTCATGTCCCCTCCCACTCAAAAGAAAATAAATAATTTGCTTTGGGTAGATGGTTTTCATTTAGGGAGCGAAATTCAAAATTATTACACTCGTTATATCGCGACTATCAAAGAAAGAATCGCGGTGCTTGTTACTTTCAGTGCGCACAAAGAGTTTTATTCAAAATACGCAACCGACTTTTTCAATGCGATCAATTCCCTAAATGTCATTGCAACAAAAAATTCCATGCAAGATCCAAGTGTTCAAGGTCCTGGTGGAACTTTGGGTCCAATTAATACAGGAAATAACACTGGAATTGATATAGGCGGAATGGATCCAAACGCTGGCCAACAGCAGAAAAAGAACAATAAAATGATGTATATTGTTGGTGCTGTTGCTTTTGCTTTTATCGGTTTATTCTTGCTGTTAAGAATGAAAAAAAGAAAATAATGGGGATCAATTGAGGGCATACATTTTAGTAATCTTAACGATTTCACTAACCTTCTGCCAGATGGCAAATTCAAAACAATTTAAGAATTCTTATATCACTTTTGAAATTCCGGACCGGTGGAATTGCATTCCAGAAGCTACTGAATGGGTCTGTCGAAGCACCGAAACGACAGAACACAAGGAAGCCATTATCGTTTTGACGGCCAAAGAAGCTGGCCCTGGCGATTCGCTTGCAATTTATGAAAATCACATGAAGAACCCAATCAAAGCTACTACTAATAAGGGTGACACGTCACTGTCCCAGGTAATGTCGCCTCCAAAAAAAAATAAAATAAATAATTTAATTTGGATTGATGGGTTTCATTTAGGCAGTGAAATTCAAAATTATTACACACGATATATCGCCACCATAAAAGAAAGAATTGCCGTTTTAGTTACCTTCAGCGCACACAAAGAGTATTACACAAAATACTCACCCGATTTTTTTAAGGCGATCGATTCACTTAATGTCATCGCAACTAAAAACTCGCTGCAACCTGTCCCCAATGGTCAAAGTGATAGCTTAATGCCTATTAAATCAGAAACTATCGCCCCCGAAGTCATAGGAAATTTAGACCTCCAAGAGGCCCAGCAACAGAAAAAGAAAAACAAATTATTGTATATTATTGGAGCCATTTCATTTGCGCTTGTCGGATTATTTTTATTGTTTAGATTAAAAAAGAAAAAATAAAAGGGACTCTATTTTACGAGACTTTTTTCAACCGTCGGACTGGCTAAAACATAAATCTTTAGTTTATCCATCGCAAGATACGTTTTAATAGCTTGATTGATATCGTCTAATGATAGGCGATCCACTGATTTTTGGAAATCATACAAATAGTTGGCGCTGACACCGTAAAAATCTAAATACATAAAATTATAGGCGATGCGGTCTACTGTTTCCAGGGCCCTGGGAAATTGCGCTAACACCATATTTTTTGCTGAAGAAAATTCTTTTGCCGTAACCCCTTCATTAATTAACAAATTTAATTCCGTTTTGATCTGATCAATAACTTGGCCTGTAGTTTCATTTTTTGTAAATGTTGATATATTTAAATGACCATCATCTAACCCCAAATCCATCGAGCTGCTAATTCCGTAGGTTAGGCCCAGCTGATCACGAATTTTTGAATTTAGGCGTGATACAAAGCCGCCGCCCAGAATTTCATTAATAATACGAAGTTTTAAGTAATCCGGGTTTTTTCTAGGCACCAAGGGCATTGCAGCGCGAATTTCTGATTGGACCAAATCTTTTTTAAAATGAGCTTCAAAACTTTTGTTTTCTGTTGGCGGCTTTTCAGCGACAACGGCGGTTTTCAAAGGTCGAGCCGGCCAAGCTTTAAAGCGATCTAAAATTTTCTTTTCGACGTCTTCACTTATATTGCCGACAATACTAAGAATAGAATTATTGGGTCGATAAAAAGTAAGGTAGTTTTTAATAATGTCCGATTTTGAAATTTTCTTTAATGACGTTTCTGTTCCAATCGCAGGAAATGCCAACGACGTTCCCTTGTATATCATGCTCTCGATTCCCAGATCGGCCATTTGGGACGGTTCATCTTGAATTTTTTTAAGCTGCGCATTGAATTCTTTTTTTAACTTTATAATTTCTTCATTTTTAAAAGTGGGCTTGAATACCAATTCGCCAAAAATATCAACAATGGCGTCAACGGAAATCAAAAGACCATCAATGGATACGACAGTAAATTCTTCGCCCGGAGAAACGCTCAGATCAGAACCCAACGATGCCACGCGTTCGGCAATTTGAGGGGCCGAGTACAAGCTGGTTCCCTTTTCAAGCAGGGACGCCGTTAGAAAATTTACGCCCACTTTTTCAATTGGATCCGCTTTTTGCCCAACTTTTACTAGCAGATTAATGCTAAACCGCGGAAGGGACATATCGCGAAAAACATAAACTTTTAATCCGTTTTCTAAAACTAATTCTTTAGTCGGCTTAAGCTTCAGAGCCTGCGAATTGATTCGAGCCGGCTGCAACGATACTGTGGGTGTGCTGATTGAAATCGGTGAGGTGGTTTCCTTCTTAGATGTCTGGCAGGATGATAATATGACTAAGGATACAAGTACGGTTCCCATTTTGTTTATGAACATATTTAAATCCTCTATTTTTTAACTGCTTTCTTGGCTGCATTTTTAACTTCGGCGCTGGGAATCAAAGTGACGATAGATCTTTGATTCTGATTTAAATATTTTGCAGCGGTTTCTTTGATTCCGGCTGCTGTTACGGTTTGAATTTTTTCAATATCAGTGAACAGAGTTTCATAGTTGCCCGTCGTAATTTCTGCCGCTGCCAGCAGTCGCGCTTTGTTATCCAGCGTTCGTAAGGAGTCGACGTGCGATTTAATCGCTAAAATTTTTGCTTTCTCAAGTTCCGATTCTTTAAGCGGAAAATTTCTAAGCATATAAACTTCATTGTAAACTAGATTCAATGGATCGTCGATCCCGACCCCGGGCTTCAAGGAAACATGAATATTAAATATCCCGTGATCTAGCATATTGTATTGGCTGCAATCGGCACTAGTTGCCATTTCTTTGGTGTACACGAGGCGTTTATTCAATCGACTGCTGGTCCCCGCTCCCAAAATGGTACAAATTAAATCTAACGCGTACATATCTGGATGCCCTTGAGCGACACTTTGAAAAACCAAATTAAAACTATTCGATTTTACATCTTTTTTAACTTTAGCATTGTTTTGAACTGTTTGAGCTGGCTCTTTTTTGGCGGTTCGTTCTGGCAGATCACGTTTTGGCAAAGAACCGTAATACTTTTCGATCATTTTTTTTACGTCTGGGATTCTAAAATCGCCTGCGATAACCAAAACAGCGTTGTTAGGAACGTAATACAATTCGTAAAACTTTTTTAAAGTCGCTACATTGTAATTAGCAATGTCGTCCATGGTTCCAATAATAGGATTTTTATAATTGTGAACTTTGAATACCGTGCCCATCGTCAATTCAAATAAGGATGCTGTTGGGTTGTTGTCTACACGCCACCGGCGCTCTTCTTTAACAACTTCCTTTTCTGTTTTTAAATCGTCTTCACGAAGTAAAAGATTGTTCATTCGATCCACTTCCAACTGCATCATCAGTTCAAGTTTTGAACTTGGAAGCGATTCATAAAAACCTGTATAATCGTAATTGGTAAACGCATTATTTACGATTCCATTTTCGTGCAAAATACGATCGTAATCATTTCCGGGAAAGTGCTTAGATCCCTTGAACATCATGTGTTCAAGCATATGTGCGGCGCCAGTGACCCCTGCGTATTCATCCCGCGATCCCACTTTGTACCAGGTATGATAGCTTACTAACGGCAGCGAATTGTCCGCATGTAGAATGACAGTAAGGCCATTTGAAAGTGTGTATTTTATGACGGCAAATTGAATTCGAGCTGCCGAAGGTGAACTGCCAGTAGTGCCAATTTTACTTTGTGCGCTGGTAATGCTTGTCCCGATCACAAAAGAACTTAAAAGTAGACAGGAAAAGAAATATTTAAATAGCTTAGCCATAGTCTCTACCATCTTAGAGCCCCTATTGAAGATAGGCAATGTCGGCTTAACTGAAACCTAATGCGAGGCGTTCAGATTATTGGACTACGAATTCAGTAAAATAAATATCTTTGATCGAACCGCGAGGTAGGATCTGATTAATCTCAGAGGCAATATTTTCCTTCAAGAAAAGTTTACCTTGAAGAGTTTCAACTTCGGTGAAGGTCTTGGAATTTAAAAGGTCGACAATTTTGTCTCGGGCGCGGGCTCTATTTTCTGTATTGATAATTTCCTCAAAGCCTTCGTGATCAAGAAGTTCTAAATTCACTTCTAGTCGAATGGTTCTTTTGGGCTCGCCACCCAAATTCACAGTAAACTTATCCATGGTGTAAATAAACGGCCCGACTAGATCTCGAGGTGCTTCCGATGCGATCTGACGTTTCATATCGTCTTCTGTAATCTTTGGACTGCTCCAGCCAATGGTCCCCTTGTAAGTCATGAAAAGTCCAAAGCCACCAACACTTAAATTTACGACCGCAAAAACAGCACCCATAATTTTCTTAACATCGACTTTTTTACCTGGGGCTGCACCGGCCGCTTTTTTGTCTTCAGACATGGGACACCTCTCGTATATTTTTCGGCACAAAGTCCTAGGACCTTAGGCCTTAAAAAAGAATTTCTTTATACTTTAGGCTAGATTCCCAATGCGATAACTCGTTTGCCTCAAAAAATGATAAAAATATCAATAACTTGTCGCTCATTCCGACTTGCCCTTTACTAGTTTTAGCGATTCAATGGTAAGGGAATATGATTGATAATTCGTGTGCCTCTTTTTTTGTTTTTTTGTCGTTATTTATGACATTTTTTTGTTACCCGTCAAAATCGGACACACTTCCCGAGGCTCCGACAGTGACCACTGCGCCCCCTGCCAAAACTGAAGCAGTAGAAAGAACGACAGATCCGTCCCTGTTTCCAGAGCAACTGCTTCAGATAGCCGATACAAAAGCATTTGCGAAATATGTGATCCTTGTCGACAAAAGTTTACGTACGCTTTTTCTTTACGAGCGAGAAGATTCTAAAATTAAAAAAGTAGGCGAATTTCCAGCTGATATTGGAAAAAACGACGGCAATAAAATGAAGCGAGATGATGCCAGAACTCCGGAAGGCATTTATTTTTTTCAAGAGCTTAAAAAACCTCCCGAAATTCCTTTTGATACCTATGGAAAAATGGCGTTTACCCTAGATTATCCCAATATTTTTGATCTGCGTGCTAACAAATCAGGAAGCGGTATTTGGCTGCATTCAATTCCGGACACAGTGGCTCTCACCCGAGGGTCAAAAGGATGCGTCGTTGTAAGAAATGACGTGATTGAAAAGTTGACTCAGTATATTCAGTTAAAAGAAACTCCGATATTGATTTTTGATCATGTTAAATTTGTTCCTGTCAGTGAACATGAAAAAAAGAAAAATGAAATACATAGTTTTATTGATGGCTGGAAAGCGGCTTGGCAAAGCAAATCTATCGATCAGTACATGGATTATTACGATGCCGATTTTAAATCTCAAAAATACAATAAAAAACGCTGGCAAAAATACAAAGCGGGCTTGATCAGCAAATATGATTTTATTAAGGTATCTTTTGATCAGCCGTTTATTTTGATTCACAATGATCAATTAATAATCAAAGCCCTTCAAAAGTATCAAAGCGATAAACACACGGATTTTGGTATTAAAACCATGCACGCCGTAAAAATCGACGGGCACTATAAAATTATCAGCGAAGATTGGAAAGAAGCCAATCCAGAAGGCTTTGAGCTTCTTCAACAGCAAACGCAAAATCTATAATTTAATTACTATTTAAAACTAATGAGTCTCTTCTGGAGTTACTTCGGCATCATCTTCTGATGATATATCAATGTTGGCGCTTACATCAGGCAGCTCTTCCAAAACTTTAGAAAGTTCGTCTTGGGTCAATAAATTGTTCTTCATGTACCATTCAGTTAATCGGGTATCGAACTTTAGCTTTTTTAAAGAATCACTTAGTGACATGGGCCATCCTTATTTATATTAACCACAGAAATAACCCAAAAACATGCGGTGGTCCAGAGGAAAGGAACTGGATATTCACACCCTGATCGGAAGATCCTAGTTCCAGTATCGCGGGTCGCGTTTTTTTGGGGAGTCTTGTTCGTCGTTATTTACGATTAGGCGCAGGTTTCGGCCCTTTTTTTTGTTTTTTGAATCCTGAACTTTGGATTTGTAGAAGCCCCATAGGAAAATATAGACAATCCCAGAAAGTAATCCGCCCAAATGTGCCAAATGGGCGACTTCGCCCCCAACCACACCTGTAGTAAGCAGCGATGAGACCTGAATAAACCCTAAGATCATTACGAAATATCTCGCCTTCATCGGGAACACCATGAAGAAATAGATGATTCTATCACCGAAAAGCCAGCCGTAAGCTAACATCAAAGCGAATAATGAGCCGCTGGCGCCAACAACTGGCACGAGCAGTGCTCTTTGGGAACCTGAAAAATAAGAATAGACCGCCACACCTAAAATATAAACTAACGCTGCTCCGATGCCGTTAATAATATAAAACGCCAGAAATGGCTTTGTTCCCCAGCGAGTTTCCAGTTCGGCACCCAAAAACCAAAGCATCAACATATTAAATACGATATGAGTCACCTGAGCTTGTGAATGCAAAAACATGTAGCTGAAAAGCTGCCAGATTGAATAATCAAACAGTACTTGTCCCGGCTGAAGACTGAACCAGTCTGACAACGGCACTTTGAAAAATCCCTCTATGATTACCTGGCCGATAAACCAAATTCCAATGCTTACAATAATAAGCCATTTCACCGCTGGTGGAAAAGGGGGAACAGACATAGAAACTTGTGACGGGCGATAATTCATATTTTTAGACCTTACTTCTAAAATAACTCATATAATTCGTATATGTCTGCTCAAGAGTTTCAATAACGACTTTTGTCTGAGCAATTAATGGAAAAAAATTCAGATCCCCCGCCCATCTTGGAATGACATGAAAATGCAAATGTTCGGGAATGCCCGCACCGGACCAGGCGCCATGGTTCATACCCATATTAAAAGCAGACGGAGCATAAATAGCTATCACGGCTTGACCTGCCAATCGGACTGTTGTCATCAGGTCTAGGTATTCGTCGTCGGATAATTTAAATAAATCCCCACAATGGCGCTGTGGTAGCACCAACACATGGCCGCTGTTA
>JAYTTH010000161.1:0-7641 GCA_043745515.1 Pseudobdellovibrionaceae bacterium
CCATCGTAAAAAATGCCCCCATATATATTTCCCCAAAGTGGAAATCTAACTTCGGACTTAAATAAAAACTGCTGGGCGCTTGTTTTTAAAATAAACTTACTACTTTCAGTACCTAAATCAACATTGTTCGGAATCACTTCTTGAGACCCAAACTTGAATCCTCGAATGGTTGAACCGCCTCCTAAAACAAATCCTTTTTTGGAATATGGGACTCCACCATCGGTGGAATTATTCAAATTTTCTAAATAGCCATAGCCAATATTATTTGCCCAAACCCAGTTTCGAACGAATGGCCAATAATGAGTAAACGCAGTGGTAAATCGATAGTACTCGATAGTTTGAGAACTACCTAAGGCCGGACTTGCGTATTCAAATTTAGAGTGCGAAAAAATTCCGTGAGTGGGTAAAAATGGATTGTCTCGAAAATCAATATCCAACGTAGGACCCATCGAAGCAATATTCTGCTGAGTGATCGTTTGATTAGATTCATTTAAGTCAGGGGTTGCTTCAATATCGCGTAGAACAAAATCTCGAAATTGTTCTAAATTGTAGATTTCAAAAATGCCGGTAACATGAGAAGTAAAATCTTTTTCGACCTGATAACCGTATTTGTTACTTTCAACCCCCTGTTTCTCATTCGTAGCATCAACATACCTGGCGCGTGACACATTCACCCGACCACGCAATCGCGAATTGAAAAGATAAGGCTCTAAATAACTAAAAATAATTTTTAATTCAGGATATTTAATATCAGCAATATTGTAATTGCCCTCTAACCGCGCGGACACACCCCGACCGGTTCCCATTATATTTCTATAGCCAAGGCCAGAATACCCGCGCAAAGTTCCGCTGCGTTCATTTGTGGCTCCAAAACCCAAAGTAAACAGACCGGGATCCCGTTCGGTTACTTTAACAACCACAGTTCTATCTGCGACATTTGTTCGCGCTTCTAATGTGCGAATTTCAACTGTGTTAAAATAACCTGTTTTTTGAAGACGCAACATTGAATCTTCAATTTTAGAAGGTGTTAGGATATCGCCTCTTGCAAATTCCAATTCAATTAAAATAATTTCATCTTTAGTGTAAAGATTTCCTTCACTCGCGATACTGCCGACTCGAACGCGAGGTCCCTCAACTATCTGGTATAAAAGTCTCGCTTTCGTGTTGTCTTTGTTGTAGGTCACCAGCGATTCTTTTTCATTTTGAATAGAAACTTCCAAGTATCCGTTTTCTTGGTAATAGGATTTGATTATGCCAATTGATTTTTCAAGCTTTGAAAGCTCTAAAGGATTGCCCTGTTTTAGGCCAATAAGTCCGATTAATAATTCTTCAGATGCATTTTTATTGCCCGCGAAGGCAAGTGAATCTACCAATGTTTGGGGTCCCTCTTCTACATTCATATAAAGGGTGATCTTGTCCTTTTTTGCATTGAATACCGTCTTGAAACTTGGAATATCAAATGCCAAATAACCTTGATTTTGCATTTCAATTTCAAAATTAGTTACCACTTTATCTAAAGATTCTCTCACATATATTCTATCTGTGAAAAGGTCTTCGGATACTTTAGAAAATAGCTTTTCATAAAAACTAATATTTTTTTTGAAATTTCCTTGAAAAACAATTTTCTCTAGGAATACTTTAGGGCCTTCAGTTAACTTGAATACTATCTTCCTTTCAAACTTTCTAGGCTCCTGCAACTCACTTTGGATCTCAATTCGCGCATAGCCTTGAGATAAATAGAAATTTTTCAACCGAAAGGCTAGTTCGGCTGCTACATTAGGATTAGTTGAAACGTAGTTTTCTACGTCAATTATTTTTAAAAGTTTTGTTCGCGATACTTGATTATACCCTTCAAAATCAAAAGAAAATCGATTTGTATTGGCCAAGTGAATTACCAATGATACCGCGGCATCATTTTCTACGAAATTGGTATCTATTTTAGATATTTCCCCTTGAAGAACTCTATGGTCCCTGAAGAACTCTTTAATTTCATCCTTAATTTTTGACAATAATGTCTCTGTATAAAAGTCGCGATCATAGCGTTTTAAAATTTTAAGCAATTCAGTTTTTAAATCGGCGTTTGAGGTCCTAATTTCAAGAGATCTGACCCGAGTCGGCTCACTTTCTTTTACGGCAATCTCGACACTTACGTTCTGGTCCTCTGAATCCGGAATTTCAACATTGACCGTTGCATTTAGAAAACCAGATTCGCTATAGAATTTGCGAATTTTCTCGGCACCTTCTAAAACAAGGTCAGAATCCAAAATATCGCCCTCGGAAAATCCCAAAAGAGTCTTAAGTTCGCTATCAGAATGGGCATGATTGCCTTGTATTGATACCCTTCGTATTCGAGTCGATTTTACAAGATGGATCACATAATTTTCATTTTCTTGATAGATTTCAATCAACTCGTTGTTAGTTTTTAAATGAATAGACCGAATAATTTCGTCCAATTGGGCCAAATTGATTCCAGCTGAAATTGCCCCTTTAAATTTATCAACCACCTCCGATTTCACATCGTCGGGTACATTTACGAATTTTAATTCACGGGCCTGAACAAAAGCCAAATTGAAAATAACAGCCATAAACAGCCAACCTCTACAAATTGGATTCATCTAAACTCTCGCTTAAACTCGAGATCTAGTCCAAATACACTTTGAGATTGGCGTTCACTAGACTGAACACTTTCGACTTCGCGCCCCTCCCAATTACCTACTGCCGAAACATTTTTATTAAAAAAGTATTGAACCTTTACGTCTGTCCCAGCCTCAGTAAGCGAACGACTGGCCGTTGCTTGAATTTTATTACTCAATTTCTTCGATGCGGTCGCTTTTAAAACCCCAATATTCCGAGTGGAATCGAATTGATTTACGAATTGAATATCCAGCCCAAGCTTATTTTTGAGATTCTTTGTCAAAGCAGATTGTGACAACACTGCAGCACCTATTTCATACCCAGTTTGCGTCGCTTGGTCTTTGGATTGTACGTTTTGCTCGAGCTGTGAAGACGTCACGCCAAGTGCCAAAAGAGAAATAATTTCATTTTCAGCCAGCGGAGGAGAACTTGTCATCTTTGTGCTCGCCGTTTTTGAAGGTCCTTGTATCAGTAAATTTATGTCATATTCATTTACCCGGGACGTAGCCGCAATATAAAGTTCTGGATTTATTTCAGTTGTGCTGGTGAAATTAACAAGACCACTTTGCAATTCAAATGTTTTATCTTTGAAATAAAGTTTAGTCGCTTTTTCTATTTCTAATTTTCCGAATACTAAGATATTTGAAAGCGGACCCTTAAATTGAATATTTCCATTCACATACCCTTCTGCCTGAGAGTTTTTAATCAAATACTTATTTTCCAAAAATACATTGATATCAAAGGCCAATGGATCAAATGTTTTTTCTTTTAGTACTTTGGGTAAATAAATGCTTTGTTTAAAAGTTTGGGCCGTTTCATCGCCGCCAATTTCCTTTTCAAAAAGTCCGCCATTTACGTTGTAAGTACCTGCCAGCATAAAGGGAAACCATTTCCCTGATAAAACCAGATTGCCATTGCCGACCGTTCGAATTTTGTCCGGCACATTTAAACTTACATTTTCTGCTTTTATATTCAAAAACAATGGTACATTTTTGGGGCCTAAAATTTCAATTTGGCCATCGGATTTAAGAGTGCCACCCGCAAAATTTGTTTTTAAATTTTGTACAAATATTTTTGACTGTGAAAACACAAGAGTCGTGTTAATTTTCTCAAATGGATGAACAAAGTTTTTAATTTTAATATAAGCATCCGTAAGCAGCGCTTGACCAAGGATTTTTGGTGCTAAGATAGAACCTGAAACTCGAGCTCCCATTTCAAATGGGCCACTCACCTCTTCTAAGAAAGGGGCTAAAAAATGTAAAATCCTCAAGTCTGATTTTGCGCTCAGCCGGACGTTGAGTCTATCAAAAGTAAAGTTATCTCCGGACAGTTCAACAATATTATCGGCACCGGTTAGCTTCATTTCAGAAATCGTAAATTCGCCATGTTTGCAATCAATTGTACCCTTTTCTGCTAAATTTAACTTGAGCGCCCCTCGCTGAAGTTTCAAGTCATCAATTAGAATTTTGCCGTCTAGGTCTTTAAGACCGCGCTCTGTCGCCGTCAATATTGTTTGCCCACTCAGATTGCCCAAATAATCGTCTTGAATGCTTTCAGCCCCAATAAAGGGAAAAAAAATCGTAAAATCAAAATTATTGAATTGTGAATTAAACACATACTTTGTGTCCAACAAATCAAATGGCCATCTAATCATAGCGTTGAGTTTGCTATCAAATAGCTTCATGTCCCATTCCATCGCAGCTCTGTCCAGATTCAATTTTAAGTCACTTGGTTCCAGTTGCTTTTCACCAACTAAGGTTTCGCTTAGTTTGATTTGAACGGAAAGTTTCGGGTTGTTTATAGGGCCTTTTGTAGTGAAGTCAAAATTGTAGTCACCAAAAATAGATACATTGAGCGCTTTTACAAACTCACTCTCTTCAAGCTTAAAACCATTGCCCTGCCCAGTTAAACTAAAGGTTTTATCGGAATTGATACTTCCTTCTATACTTAAATTGGAATTCTTTTTGGTTAAATGACTGTCAGTAAAACGAGCTGTTCCTTTTTCAGCATTTATACTCATTTTTAGATTCGAAAAAAGTTCGGTATGAATTTGGACATCTTTAAAGTCGGCATCTAATTTGTAGTCCATTTTCCAAAAATCTAAAGGCCCATTGAGTTTGACTTTGACCGATCCAAAACCATCTATCAAAAATGGAATTGGAACGATATCTTTGGTGATAAATAAAATGTCTTTTAATTTTGAAGATTCAAAATCTATTGCACCACTGATTTGATTGTCTTTTAGATTCACGTCCAGGTTTCCGACATATTTAGATTGGTCGATCGTCCCCTTCATGTCTGCTAAATACAAAGTACCTGCTTCATATCGCATTTGCGTTTCCAAAATACCAAAATTGTACTTTTCTAAACTAAAATCTGTACTTGAAACTTTCATTCCAAATACGGCTTTTCGTGAATTTCCTTGAGTACTGCCTTCCAATGCTAAAACGCCTTTAAAATCTAAATTCGCTAAGGAAACAATATTTTTTAGATCCAGTTTTGCGGCTTTGAATTTTATATCAAATCCTTTTTTAAATTCAATTAAACCTTCACTTTCAGCAGTGTTTTCATTTAATGTCGCAATTCCTTTGAAAGCTATCTTGTCCATGTCTGCAAAAAATTCACCGGCCGCGGCAAATTCCGGTAATTCAACAATTCTCGATTTTAGATCACCCATGTGGGACAATACTTTTAAACCTGATCCTTTTGTTTCGACCTTGCAAAAAGCATTGAAATTGCCGATGGATCCTTCACATTGCGCACGCGGTGATATATCAATGTATACGGGTACTTCTTTTAAATTCAATGATAGAAATAGCTTTTGCAAATCAAAGCGTTCCGAGGAAACACTTGTTTTAAATTCATGGGGCTCTTTTAAGGAAATGGTAGAATCAGACAATTTCACTTTTCCTGCCGGATGAATTAAATCAATATTTGAAAATTTGACTTTATCTTTTTTGAATTCACTTTTTATAATAGCTGTCCCAAAATTGAATTTATCAAAAATGATATTTTCTGATTTAAAGTCGATGTTACCATCAATCGAATGCAATCCATTAAATGTAAGAGCCCCACCAACAGTTACTTTGCCTTCAATCTTTTCCTTCAAGGAAAGTACATTAAATTGCTCTAAAACTGTTTTGATTTCTTGTAAATTATTCTGACTTTCAATGGCGATACGACCAGAAGCTGAATCATTTAGTTGATCTACGTCATCAACAACTCCTTCGATTTTAAATGAATTATTGCGAACCTTCAGGGCTAGTTCCCGAAGTACCAAGCTGTTTTTGGTAAGCAAGGAATTAAGATTAGCTTCTAATGGAAAGACAGATCCATTTTTGTCGTTTTTAAAAACACTATTTTTTATACCAAGACGCACAAGAAATTTGGAATCCAAATAGCTTGTGCGCAAAAATGACTCATTAATTCTAAATGTAACGCCTCGTTTTTTAGAAATCACTACCAAATTAAGATTATCAATTTTAAATCGCTGTATAGGAACCATGTTCAAAACGTTATACAATTGGCCAATTTTGAATTCACTTTTTTCTTTTGGACCAGCAAGCAAATTATCCAAATCAATTTCTAGGCGAAGCTCTTCAATACTCATCATGTTGAAATTCAATTTACCTAGGATAAGCTGAAACCAATCGATTTTTAAATCCACTTCACCTATTTCGAAATCTTTCAGCGCCACATTGAGTTTTTCTTTAGTTTTAATTCGGATGTTTTTAATTATTAGTCGAGGATCAAAAATTTCAAAATCAATTTTTTCAAACTGAAGCGCGACATGTTGATTTTTCTTTGATAGTTCTAAAAGTTCACCGTTGGCATAGTCTGTTACAATCGGTAATATTACGAATACTAAAATCCCATACACTAACCCAATCAAAAGTAGCGGAATGGATGATAGCCAAATCTTTTTTTTCAAGATCGGCTCCATTCAGCTAACAAAATGTCACAGCTTCGATAATTGGGCTTAATTTCAACCAATGCCTGCAGAACTTCAATCGCAGTATTTCTTTCTCCTAAATTCCATAAAGCTTGTGATCGCAGAAACGTGCACGCTAAGAACGTGTCTGGATTCCCGGCCATTCCTTTTTCAATGGTTGGTAGAAGATTAAGCAATTCTAAATTGCGTCTGTTGAGTAGCAGGACTTCTAAATAGAGCCAAATATTCTGCTCAATTAGGGCTGTGCTATGAAATAACTCAAGCGCCAATTCATGCATCTCCATGCCAATGCTCATCACTACGAGATCCATTTCAAAACCGAAACATGCTTTTATTTCTTGCCTTACAAATCGAGTCAATCCCCGCATAGCGATCGTGACCTCTGGTTCCGGCGGTGGATTGGTGTTCAATCGAGATTTTTTAAATTTGTGTTTATCAAAAATGCTTTCCGCGTCTTTTTCTTTAAACTTTAAAGTAATTTTGGCAATTTCAGTATCACCTGGGAATACTTTCTCTAGTTTTCTTATGGCGACTCTGGCAGGCTCAATCAAATTTTGACTGCTAAAAAGTTCAAATTTATGGATCAGTTCTCGTCGCAATTTCACAAGTTTTTTGCGATTTAGCTCTTTAATTTTTGATCGATGCTCTTTTAGTTCAGGCCAATGTGCGTCTACTAGCCTTGTTAACGCCGCTTCTTGCCAGCGGCTGGCTTCTTCGTTTAGGTAGGCATAAACTATTTTCTGAACTTCTTTTGAAATAGCTGGAAAACTCTTTTTTATCGCGATCAAAAGAAAAGCGGGATGAAGTTTTAAATTTTCGTCATTAAAAAATTTTAAGAAAAAATAAAGTATTAAATCAGTTCGTCCAGATTTTAATAAAAATAAACAAAACGTATTAAAATTTGAGTCCGACCACTCATAATCCGACGCAATCATTTTTTCGTATATCCATTCAGAGATAAACGAAGGGGGATGACCCTGATTTAAATGAATATGAATCTCATCGTCGAGACTTAACGCCAAAGATAATCCTCCACACTTAATTTTGCAGAATTA
>JAYTTH010000162.1:0-7619 GCA_043745515.1 Pseudobdellovibrionaceae bacterium
TATAATTTTCCTAAATAATATTTAACCAATTCACCTTTTGAATTTCAAATAGATATTTGAAAAATCGCTACTTTAAAATTCAATCCAAGACGCTCATTCCATTTTTACAAAGGTGCCTAAAGTGTGGGCCGATGACACGTTTTATAAAACTCAACAGCAATGAAGGTCCTGAAACTTAAAGATTGCCTTTGCTTTTGAATACTCATCAATTGAAAATGTAGGTATTATGATTCATTTTCGTATTTTAAACAAAACGGGCGCCTCATTAATTGAAGTTATGATCGTTTCGGGCATTGTGGTTTTGTCGCTTATGACTACGACAATGTTCCTAAAATCGACAGCGGAATCTCAAAACTATTTTGAGGCAAAAAATAATGCGGTTCAATTGTACCGTGAGATGATTGATTTTTTAAACGTGGAACCGGTTTGCACTTTTAACTTTTCCCCGGGAGCAACACCTCTTTCAGTTGAAACATTGCCGAAAACAATGACTAGTTTGAAAAAAACTGATGGTACCGACGTCTACCAAATTTACGTTCCTGCCGCTCTTGGTCCTGTTTACGCATCACAGACATTGCGAATCACAGATATTAAATTACAAAACTTTAGTGCGCTTGCAGGTACGAAAGGGACTGCCGAACTGGTTATTCAATTGAAAAAAAATAAAGCCAGTCTAGGCGGCGCCGATTTCCAGCCCAAAATATTTAAAGTGAATGTCGATTTAACTCTGCCCTACCTTGTGGGTCGAGCCGGAGGAAATATCGTAAGCACCTGCAGCGCCACAAGCATCGGTGAATCCTTTTGGAGCAAATTAGTAGGCAATGACATATTTTACAATTTAGGGAAAGTTTCGATTGGAACAACTTCTACCGATGGAATGCTTAAAGTAGAATCAAGTGAGACGAGTCATGTTGTAGGGATTAAAAATTCCAATTCGAACGGCTGGTCCGCTATCAATATAGTAAATGATACCAACCAACAAATGGGAATTGGTGTTGGTGGGTCGACAATTGGGGCCCCAACTGGTAATGCCGCTTTTGTCGGACCAGGAATTGGATCAACTATACCGATGGTATTTTTAACCCAAGGAATTGAGCGCGCGCGAATCGAAAACAACGGGTTACTAGGAATAGGTACCACCACACCGCAAAGGCTTGTGCACATTGGATTTACGAATACCGCGAATGATGGCACGAATGGTCGACTAGTCTTAGAAAATTTTGGCACAACAGTAGGTTCTAGCGCAGGCGTTCAATTGCGAACTGGGCACGTTGATGCCCCTTTAGGAATTCAATTCGCAAATGATCCAAGCAACAGAATGCATTTTCATACCATGGGATTTGCAGGTCCCGGAACTTATGGCGGCTATTTTTACACATTTGATAACGGGGCATCGACACCTATGGTAATTAAATACCCAACTGGAAATGTCGGAATCGGTACCACGACCCCAGACAAAACATTACACGCCGTTTTCACCAACAACGTAAATGATGGAACAAACGGCAGAGTGGTTGTGGAAAATGCCGGCACAGGGGGAGCGGCATTTGCTGCTCGGGTAACAAATTCGGCCCAGGCATCAGGAATTCAAATGAGCGTAGGGCCCTTTCAAACAGCAACTAATAGAGGTGCCGTGGTCTATGATCACAATTTTGAAAGACTAAGTTTTTTCACCAATAGTGCCAATTGGATTCCATTATTTGTGATGACCAAGACGGGCTATCTTGGAATTGGAACAGCAACGCCCTCTTATCAGCTAGAATTAACCACCGATTCTGCCGCTAAACCTGGATCGACAACTTGGACTATCGCCTCAGACGCCCGTCTAAAGGACATTCGTGCCCCTTTTAGCCGGGGCATCGAATCACTGATGGGGCTCCATCCCGTTTTTTACCACTACAAAAAAGACAATCCCTTGGGGCTTCAATCCGATAAAGAATTTGTTGGCTTGGTGGCTCAAGATGTTCAAAAGTCTGTACCGGAATCAGTTCAAACTGACAAAAAGGGATTTTTGCACGTTTCTTCTGACGCCATTATTTGGACAATTTTAAATTCTGTAAAAGAGCTTTTTCAACGTTGGACTGAGGATAGTCAGAGGTTGCATCAGAAACTAGAAACTCTGGCCCTAAACGAACAACTCGAGAGTGCAAAATTAAAGAACGAAATAAAAATTTTAAAAGCCGAACTCAAGGAAAAAAATAACCAGATTGAATTTTTCAATTCTCGGCTTTCAAAGCTGGAACAACACTTTCAAAATCAATAGTTAAAACTATTTGATCGTTAACGCTCCGGCTACTGATTTACACCTATTTTCAAACCAAATTTTGATGTATGCATTCACATCGTAATCCACTTTTTGTCCACGTGATTTGATTGAATTTGACATAACAACAAAAATTTCATTTCTGCAAACATCGATGGAGTACTGAGATAAATAGTTTTTGAATATTTCTACCCAATAGTTACTGTCCGAATTTCTAATTGGAAATACATGATAGGCAAACCAGACCAACAACTGATCGCTATCAGTTCCCCAGTTACTATAATAGTCTTTAGATTTTTCAGCCCACAGGTATAAAAAATCACCGTCTTCAATGTAGCGTTTTATAAAATAATCTGTGGAGTCCCAGCTTTTCCAATCGGAAATTACTCTCAATATTTTTTTAGAATTTTCGTAATTTCTATCTAACAGTCCCAACATTGGTAACAGCTCGTGCAACACAAGGCGATCAAGCATTTCAGGCGATTGTGCTTCTATTTGATTCCATTTGTAGTAGGACAGAACAAGTCGTTTTGGTGTTTCATTCGGATAATTAATAGCAAGGACCTCTGCCCCTTCCCAAATTAGTGGCTTTTCACTTACCTCGGTATTTATTGAAAGCAACATATGCTGTATTCGCGTGTATAAATCCGACTGAGGTAATAAAAACTGGGGCACATTAGAAATTCGTCGCGAAAGACCGTTAGCGACAACATAAAACTTAGCCGCTAAGTCTCCACCGCCAAAGCTGATCACGGCACCTTGCCCCCAACTGATCTGGCCAATTCCCATGGCTACAATAAATAATGTCATTTTAATCATACTAAGTCTTTTTCCTTTTCAAGGGGTAGAGAGCAATCGTTAAATTGTGTATTTCCATTTCAGACTGACTTTCAGACACAGAAAATCCATTTAGTTCAGTCATAAATCGAGCAATTTTTTTCTTAACCTTGGGTAATAATTTGGGATCCAAAGCAAAGGTCAATGTTCCATTCAATCTTTTATCTATTTCAACGCTATCTATTTTTCGAATAGCTTCATTTAAAAATTCTTTTTGAATATTTTTTTTCAAATTGTTTGTAGCCGACGGAATATCGTCTGAAACCTGTTTTATCTTTAATGAAAACCCTTCCGGGCCCTGTTCTATTAATCCCACAGCCTTAAGGCGATTCAATTTTAATTTAAGCGTCGTTTCCTTGATATCCAGTCGTAGCGCTAATTCTCTAATACTGGTTACCGGCGCCAAACCCAGCGTGGAAAAAATCACAAGTTCGTTCCAAGATTCAAAAGGCCAAGATTGATCTGATTTAATTTTATAGAAATCCGTTTTGCCTTGCTGATATTTTTTGACACTAGAATCCCGAAACTCTCGAAATTCTTTTGATAAATGATCCTTTTCTTCCTCTTGTATAGTTAAGCTGGCAATGAGTTTATCCAGAGTCTTGGGCTTTGGAGTAATCTGCTGCCTAATTATTTTGGATAAAAGACTTGGCTCCACCTGCAGCTGATTTGCGTAGGCCCTCAATGAATAGAGCTTATTTTTTTGTTTCCTTCGCTGAAGTTCACTTTGTAACAACGTCGATATTTCTTTTCTTAATTGTTCCATACGTTAATACTAGGAATAGAGACTGGCTGCTGTCTATAAGAATGATCCCAATGACATTACGATACATTTTAACAAAAAAATGGACGTCACCCAGATATGAATGAAATAAATGATACTTATGGAAAAGAATGACTTTTACGCCTTGCTCGAAAATCGAAAATCGATTCGAAAATTCAAAACCACCCCGATACCGCGTGATGTCCTAGAACGCCTATTAAACGGGGCCCTTCAGGCTCCCTCTGGAAAAAACCGCCAGAACTGGCGTTTTTATGTTGTTCAAGGTGAAAAAAGAAATGCCTACTTAGAATACTCCCAAAAATCCTGGCTAGGAATCAAAGATATCTTAAAGGCTCGCTTGAAACCTTCACTCTATGACTTTACCGAACGATTTTTTTTCACCTTAGGTGACGCCCCGGTCCTAATTTTCGCTTTTTCACATAACTCAGAAGATGAAAAATACTTAACAAGTATTGGTAGCGTGTATATGGCGGTTGAAAATCTGAATCTGGCTTGCGTGGCAGAAGGCCTTGGGTGTTGCACGATGGGCGCGCCCCTAGAAATAAAAGACGACGTGATTCAATTTCTAGGCTTGCGCGAACATCCAGACATAAAATCAGGGGCACTAGAGTTACTTTGCGGAATTGTGCTGGGATACCCAGATCACAATCCACCAAAAGCACCTCGAGTTATACAAGATCGAATTCATTGGCTCGATTAAAAACTATTGTGCGTCTTCTGGTGACGTAGGAATAATTTCTTTAACTCGCTTAAATGTTTTATCAGCAAGGCATCCAGAAATTATAGTTCCTTCGCCTGATCCGTGCAGCATGTCCGCGCCTTGTAAAAGGCAATCTGCATCTCGAAAAACAATCCATGCTTTTTGTGCTGCTCGTAATCTTTTCAAAGTTTCTTCACCGATTTTTGAAAGTTCGTCGCCATCTTTTTCCTCAATTGCTTGGGCTTTAAGTGAATTGACTCGCGCTTGGTACACTTGATTTAACAAATTGTCAGCGTCTCACAGTTTTATACCGCCACACTCATTCATTTCTAAGGTAGAGACTGCCTTTTCAAAACAGTTGTCAGACTCTAAAGAGATTCTGGACAGTTTTTCATCTATAGAAATGCCTTTACCAGCAAAAGCCATCGCAGAAAATAAAAAAGAAATTGAAACCACTAAACGTACCATTGGGAACCCCCGAATAAAATTTTAAAACTAACCCGCATCGGGCAAGACCGTGAAATTCGTTTTGCGTTCTTTTGCAGACAGGTAAAAAATTCTTGAAATGTCCAAATTCACTAGATATCACGGATATTTATTGCGTTTTTTATACAAACAAAATAGTAAAGATTGCTATCTGTACATGCTCAAAAAGTGAAAAACCGTTATATGAAACTGACTGATCATTTAAAAACCAATCCGTTTGTTATTGCGCCCATGGCTGGCATCACTGACCATTCGTTTCGAACATTTATTCGCCGTCTCAATAGCGGCGTCGTTGTGAGCGAATTGATCAGCGCCAATGGTCTAGAATACAACAATGAACGTACCCATGAAATGATGGGCTATGATGAAGAACAGAGACCAGTCGGTCTTCAGATTTTTGGTGAGTCCCCTGAAGTCATCGCACGGTCGGCTCAAATTGTTGAAAGTCGCGGCGTTGATTTTGTGGATCTGAATTTTGGTTGCCCGGTTCCTAAGGTTACTAAAAAAGGGGCCGGTTCGGCCATGCTAAAAGATTTGGTTATGATGCAAAAAGTGCTGAGTGCCGTTGTAAAGGCTGTAAAAATACCAGTGACTATTAAAGTACGCACTGGCTGGGACCATAACACTAAGAATGCCGATGAAGTCGGCAATATCGCTTACAATGAAGGCATAACTTGGATGGCCATTCACGGCCGAACCCGTTCCCAAAACTATGAAGGTCGTGCGGACTGGGATTATATCGGTAACGTAAAAGCTAAAGTAAAGATTCCAATTTTAGGCAATGGCGACATCTTAACCGCTCCAGAAGCGATTGACCGGCTGAAAACCTATGGTTTGGACGGCGTCCTAATTGGTCGTGGGGCCCTTCGCAATCCCTATATTTTTCAGGAATCCTTTTCGCTCTTTCACAACCGTCCTCTGACAATCGAAAAGGACTCCTACAAACTACTGGTCCAGCTCAATGAACTGTATGCGCTGCGATGTAGTGACCGCTTGCGGGAGATTCAGTTAAGAAAGTTTGCCGCCTGGTTCTCAACAGGGTATCCTGACTCGGCTCAATTCAGAAAAAAACTTTTTCAATCTCCTTCTGCCGATTCAATCTTGTCAGAATCGAAACTGTATTTTTCCAAATTGTCTGACATAAACTTTAAGAGCCATGAAGAGGAACAGTTTCTAATGGGTGGTCATGGTTAGCTAAAGGGCCGAAAGACTCTTTTCAATTTAAAAATTAAAACGATATAGGAAGTAAAAATGATAGATAACAAACACATTCGAAATATAGCCATCATTGCACACGTCGATCATGGTAAAACAACTTTGGTCGATCACTTGATTAAACAGGCCGGTACCTTCCGCGACAATCAGCACGTTGCCGAACGATTAATGGATTCTATGGATCTTGAAAAAGAACGTGGAATCACGATCGCTGCAAAAAATGCGTCGTTTCAGTATAAAGAATATAAAATCAATATCGTAGATACCCCGGGGCACAGTGACTTTGGCGGCGAAGTTGAACGAATTTTAAATATGGTCGACGGCGCGATTTTGCTGGTCGATGCATCCGAAGGACCATTGCCTCAAACTCGATTCGTATTGAAAAAAGCCCTAGAGCAAAACTTGAAAGTTATGGTTTGCATTAACAAGATCGACCGTTCAGATGCTCGAATTCAGGAAGTTTTGAATGAAGTTTTCGACTTGTTTATCGATTTGGATGCCACTGAAGAGCAGTGTGATTTCCACACAATGTACGCAATCGCCCGTGAAGGCATGGCTACTCTAGATCCGAATGTAAAAACAGACAACTTGATATGTTTATACGATGCGATCGTAAACTTGGTACCACCTCCTGCGATTATCGAAGGCAATCCACTTCAAATTATGGTTTCTAATATTTCTTACAATGATTACGTTGGTCGCTTAGCTATCGGTCGCGTTCGTGCAGGTTCGATTAAAATCAATGATGACGTTGTTGTTATGCAAGAAAAGGGTCAGAAGAAATTAAAAGTTTCGGCCTTGTTTCAATATCATGTAAACAACCAAATTCCGGTTCAAGAAATTGGCGCCGGGGACATTGCGATTGTCGCAGGCCTAGAAGATTTCACAATTGGTGACACAATTACATCGGCCCTGGATCCTAAGCCATTGCCTCGTATTGCTGTCGAAGAACCGACTGTGGGAATGATTTTCTCTGTAAATAACGGGCCCTTTGCGGGCATGGACGGAAAGAGCATCACGTCTAGAAAAATATTGGAACGATTAGATAAAGAATTGCTTCATAACGTGGCTATTCGAGTTGAAAAAACAGAAAACACAGATTCCTTCAAAGTCGTTGGCAGAGGCGAATTGCAATTGGGTGTTTTAATCGAACAAATGCGACGTGAGGGTTACGAATTATGCGTTTCTAAACCTCAAGTTATTTTTAAGAATCAAGCGGGTGGCGTGAAGTTAGAGCCAATGGAATCGGCAGTAATTGACGTTGAAGATCCTTACGTGGGTGTAGTTTCTGAAAAAATGGGTCTCAGAAAAGGTGTGATGTCGAATATGGTTCA
>JAYTTH010000163.1:0-2084 GCA_043745515.1 Pseudobdellovibrionaceae bacterium
AATTGCTAGATCACGGTTTGAACTTAATCGCACGACGCTTAAAGTCTGCGAAGCATCCTTTACTGTGCGAGTTCCGACCCGTTGATCATATTGCTCAAAAATCCACTTTTTATCTTTGTAAAAAGCATTTTGTTTTAAAACAGCAAATAGCTGATCTTGATTTTGACCAGATAGTGAGTCTAACTTAGCGACTTTATTTTTAGATTTGTAGTCTGCAAAAGGCCGCTCATAACGAGGGGCTGATTCAGTAATCATTTGCGGATCTATTTCTGTCAGAACATCGTCTTTCCAAAAGAGCCGCATTTTTTTAGAATCTGTGATCGTGCCTATGGGCGCGGCATCTAAATTCCATTTCTTAAATACGGCTTGAATGGCTTCCAGATTTTTTGGCAAACACACAAGAAGCATTCTCTCTTGGCTTTCAGACAACAATATTTCTTCGGGAGTAATTGATGAATCCCTCTGAGGAACTTTGTCCAAATGTAAATCCATTCCGACCTGGCCCTTGGCTGCCATTTCAAAACTGCTAGAGGTCAAACCGGCCGCTCCCATGTCCTGCATAGCTATGACCAGACCCGTTTTTAAAACTTCCAAACAGGATTCAATCAATAACTTTTCCAAAAACGGATCGCCGATTTGAATATTTGGTTTTTTGCTATCTATATCTTGATCAAACGATTCACTTGCCATTGCCGCCCCGTGAACACCATCTTTTCCAGTTTTAGCACCCACATACACAACCAAATTACCAATACCCGAGGCCCGGCTGCTGGCCAATGCCATTGGCCCTTCTAGTAATCCGACAGCCATCGCATTTACAAGAATGTTTTTATTATAGCTTTCATCGTATTCGGTGTACCCAGTGATCGTCGGCACACCCACGCAATTTCCATAACTGCTAATTCCCGCCACAACGCCGTTTGCCAAAGCTTTCATTCGCGGCGCATTTTCAGCTCCGAAACATAAGTAATCAGCCAAAGCGATGGGACGCGCGCCCATAGTAAATATATCACGCAAAATTCCACCGACTCCCGTCGCTGCCCCTTGAAAAGGTTCAATGAAACTAGGGTGATTGTGACTTTCCATTTTAAAAACAATTTTTTCGCCAAAACCAATATCCACGACTCCAGCGTTTTCATCGGAATCATCGCGAGTCATTCCATTTCGATAAGAAAATTTTCGTAAATGGACTTTAGAACTTTTGTAGGAACAATGCTCACTCCACAAAGCAGAAAACAAGGCCCATTCTAAACCTTGCGGTGGACGTCCCAGTAATCCAGAAATACGTTCGTACTCACTGGCTGAGATTCGGTAGTGCTTCATTTTTTCATTCAAGCTCTGCGTTTGCATACTCGTGTCTATCCTATTTAAATAAATTTATAACCATCGGCGCCGCCCATCCAATCATACAAAGCCCGCTCTGGATGTGGCATCAAGGCGCACACATTTTTATCTTTGTTCATAAGGCCAGCAATCGAGTTAGCCGAGCCATTTATATTTTCAGTGTAGCGAAACCAAACCAGACCTTGATCTTCGATTTTATCCAGCTCATTTTTTTCCGCAAAAAAACGACCTTCGCCATGAGCTACGGGAAGTCTAAGAACTTTTTTATCTGAATTGGAAAAAAACCGGTTGGACTGAACAGATTCAATGCTGGTCCACTTATCAATAAAGTGTCCATGATCATTGCGAACTAAAACACCCGGCAACAATCCCGCTTCACATAAAATCTGAAACCCATTACAAATTCCCAAAACTGGTTTCCCCGACTTAACAACGTCTTTTACAGAGGCCATCACCGGTGATCGAGCCGCCAGAGCTCCACATCGTAAATAGTCCCCATAGCTAAAGCCACCCGGAATTATCACCATGTCTATAGAATTTACGGCAAAGGTATCTTTATGCCACAACGGTACGACTTGGTAGCTATGTGCGATCGCCATCTTAACAACATCCTGATCGCAATTGGTACCGGGAAACGTAACTACGCCTACTTTCATAAAGACTCTATCGTGTAGGTTTCGATGAGAGGGTTTATCAATGTTTGTTCCACAATTTCAATCGCTTTGCGTTTGGATTGTTCT
>JAYTTH010000164.1:0-2084 GCA_043745515.1 Pseudobdellovibrionaceae bacterium
GCCGAGTTTAATCGAGTCATTTCACCCTCTGGCGGAAGCGCAAAAAGATACACATTACTGGTGTGCAATTGAACGTCATCAATGCCTAATTCTGATTTAAAGAACACTGCAAAAGCAGGTCGCAATTTGACGGCGATACTTTGTAGGTTCAAAATCATATGGTCATATATATTCATTTTCATTTTATTAAATTCTCGATAATTTCTTCAGGGGTAGGTGGCTGCAAAGGTTCAATTGCAGGCCTCACTGGTAAAGAGCTTGTGAAAATCAAGGTGCCTGGTTTTAAAATTTGATAGGTAGAAATCATTTTGTCTTTGGGCAAGGCGATGCAGCCAAGACTCCGACCTAAAAACCCATGTTTCTCTATATGATCGGCGCTGCAGTAGTCGGCACCATGAATGACGATGTTCCGTACCAGTACTTGATCATTAGTAGGGCTTATTCCATGCAAAACAATCGATGGTCCAAAATGCCCGACGTAATGAATACCTGATACAAATATTCCAACCGAACTTTTAAATGTATCCAGGGAATTAGAGAAATCAAAAGCCGTGCTATTGCCTGAATAAATTCCGTGGGACGCATAGGAAGCAAGTTCAGTTTTGCCATTTTTGTTTAGTATTGAAAATCGCTTTTGTTTTGAATTGACTTTGAAATTCATAAAACAAAATCGATCTGGATTAAGAGGCAATGTCTTTTTTTCTAAAACCAGTTCCTTTCGCTCGTAAGAAAAAGTGTCGACTGAAACGCCATGAATGGATAAATATTTCTGATAGCTGGCTTCGACTGCGTCTGGCTTTGCTGGAGGTTGAACGGGGGGGAGATTGGGCGGCTGAGTTGTGGGCACAGGAGCCACCTGAGCCAAAAGCCGTTCGGCCACGCCGAGTCCTAAAAGCAATCCAAATTCACGCCTGTTTAACAAAAAAACCTACCATTTTATTGGACTATCATTAGGGCATGTAAACCCCATTTGTCAAAATCAAAGGTGGTTTGGTAATGTTACTTTTTCTTAAAAAGGCTCTCTGCCAGCTCCATTTGAGCTGATTTTTTTGATTCTTTTGGGGAGTCTGCCATGTTGAAAAGATTATACTTTTCAACATCCTTGTCGGTGGGTTTTTGAGCGATACACTGCACGCAGTATTTGCCGTCAATGGGGCCCTCGCGATAATAAAGGATTCTTAGTGGAGCGAGATTTTTAAGTAGCTCATTGTGTTTAAAATAGAAATTTTTATAGTCGTCTTCCTTTCCTAAAGGTTCATTTACTTCATCGATAAGGTAGGATTCAATCATCAAAGTACCGCCAAATTTAAGGCTCTTGATTATTTCATGGTAGATTCTAGTATTTTGAGGTCGATAGTAGTTCATTAAAATCGAGTCGTATTGAAGGATTCCAAATAAATGAAGTTCAATATCGCCAATTTTAAATTCAACTTGTTGCTCAGAATTTGAAATGCTTTTTTCGGCTCGCAATTTGGCTTCGGTTGAAAAGTCGATGCCTAAAACTGAAAAGCCCTTTTTGCCTAAAAACAAAGAATCATGCCCAAGGCCAAAACCAATGTCGAGGACCTTGCCCTTTTTCAAGGTTGCCCATTGTTCATTCAGTAAAGAAGTGGCCTCGCTGAGCAAAAATCGCTGATAATTGGCATTGCTTGAATGAGATGACTTATAAAAATGGTCCCAGTACTCGTTTGGATTATGAGATGTCATTGGCCTTCTTTGCTGAATTTGTTTTTTAAAAGCATTTAAAAATTTAATTGAAAACCAAATGAAAACAAGTAAATTATAAGAAAATTTGAAAGGAAAACACAATGAGTGAGAACAATAAAATGACAAAAAGGGAATTTTTATCCCAGATCGCAGTGGTAACTGGATCTGCTTTTGTAGCCGCTAAACTACTTAGTAACCCTGCCTTTGCGCAGGAAAAACGTCGCGGTGCAAAGCCTGATGCCGCGCCTTTAAAAGACACAGATCTTCCTTGGGTAGAATCTGGCAAAGGTTTAGCCGATTCAATGGCTTACCATTCGACACATGCGGACGCGGACAAAGATAAAAAGACCGATAAAAAAACTGACAAAGGCCTGGCC
>JAYTTH010000165.1:0-7561 GCA_043745515.1 Pseudobdellovibrionaceae bacterium
GATTCCTTGGTTGAGCCGGCACAACAAATGAAACGGCTCGTTTTTGCATATTGACCTCAATAAGCGGAAACTCATAGGCCATTGTCACGTCATCTTTAAGATCCAAATTTACCATTAGCCAATTCAAGAATTTTTCTTTGGTAAATCCTTGAGCGTTATTTTTTTGCGTATCCAAACCATCTTTTGCTTTTACAACATTTCTTACAACTTTTTTGGTAACTCGTGCATCTAGATTTAAAACGACATTTAACAATCGCTCTTCTAGTATTTCTAAAACATATCCGTGAGTTTTCTCATTTAATGTATTTTTTAAATTATCCACTCCAAATTTTTTAATTTGTGGCAATACGCCAAAATCTCGGATCAATGAATCTATTAATTTTGGACAAGATTTTTCTACAAAACACGTTAGTTCCGTATCCTTATGACCATTCATAAACTTATACAACGAAGACGAAATTGGCATAAAATAGGCTTCACGTTCCTTTGGAGAAAGAATAAACCAGACAGCAACGATCGCGGAAAACGCGCTGAGCTCGTCTTTAACATCACCAATTTTTACTGCCAGTACTTTACCTGCTGTTATCTTGTCGACCGAGTCTTTGTCTAAGGGGATATCAAACTCTTTTACCATGCCTTCTAAAATCGTGATCATGTTGTCCAGAGTTTTTTTACTATCAATCGCAGTCCATTGTTTATTCAAATAATCTATGTTTACGTCTTTTTCATCTTTTACTTCTTTTAACAAAGCGACAGTGAACGCGGGCAGCAATTTCATTTTTGGAACCAAAGCCACAAAAGCATCTAAATAACCTTGAAGTAACGCAACGGATTCTTTGAATTTTGCTTTTTTGGGCCAAGGATACGTGCTTTTTAATTCAATCAATTTGGCTTTTACTTTACCCAGATCTGTATCCAGACGCTGGCTACCCTCTTCGAACGCATCTCTTACGGACGGCAAGGCTTCTTCTTGAAAAATTTCGTAGTAGGGAGTTTTAAAAAAAGAAACACTCGTACCTACAGGCTCAGAATAGTACTTTTTATACAGGACGGACGCTGTTGCTTTAAGATTTGGATTCTTGTATTTTTCAGACAAGTACAAAAGGCCCTGGATAACATCATGGACTTCGGCACTTTGTATCTGCCCCTTCCATTCCATTTCAAATTGATTAACGTGCTGAAGAAGCTTTGCGAAATCGCGATCTTTTTCTAGATCTGGTTTTAAATCTGTAATAGGCGCAGAAAAATCTTTCTGACTCAATTTAGGCGAGCAGCCAGAAAAAAATAAACTTAAAATGATAAAAAACTTCAATAGTTGTCTCATATTCTCGCTTTAAAAAAACATCTTAAAATTGATTTCCTGCAAAGTTCTGCGGTTTATATTTTCACCTTTAAATAAATCGCTATATTCAAAATACACAAAAAAGGGAAACAATACTTTCTTTTTGAAATAGGCTTTCACAGTATTGAATGATACCTTAACGGAATAGATTTCTTCACGGGCGTAGGTATTTTGGCCTAACAAATCATAGCGGCTTCCACGCGAGCCACTGAATGAATCAGCTGCTTTTTGATTCTGTGTATAGGTTGTGGAAAGTCTAAATGCGTCCGTCGCTTGCAATTCACCTTCGGCTTTAAAGCTCCATTTGGCGCCAGTCTGTCGATGCACATCTTCCTTTTGGGCGGCATCGGGCAGATTGTCATCGGCATTGAGCGGCACTCGTGCAGAAATTGAATCGCTCAAAACATATTGGTATCCCAAATTAGGTGTAAAGCTAAGACCGGCAGGCCCCTTCAAGGTAGTGGCTACTGTGTTTTCAACCGATGTCAATCCAAAAGTGTTTAAGGCAAGTAGATCATCCGGGTCATATTTAGGACCCGTTGGCAAACCAACGGTCGTTAAATAGAAAAAATCAACATACTGAGTCTGCTGAAATCGATAGACCGAGACCAGTTGGACATCGCCTAGGAATTGCTGTGATTGGCCCACCAAAGGTTTATAACCGCGTTGTTCAATTGTTTTTAACGTTTCATTTTTAATGTCCAAGTTTAAAGCGCGATCCAATTCGTCACTGACTCGGCCCTGATAAACGACTTTATACGAGTCCAAATTGGAATTCAAAGTTTGAAGATTCACTTGGGTTTCAAACGTTACAATCGGAGCACCCAAGGCAATAGTCCAATTTGATGTTACACCGTAGGCATAAATAGGTGCAAAATACTGCATGGAGGGATTAATTTCAAATTTTAGGACTCCGTAGTTTATGGATTCACCATGGCTTTGGCCAAATGCATTTAAAACGGAAATTAGATTTTTAGCATCGGGACTGACTTTATGCAGATAGCTAGCGTCGTACACAACAGATCTTAGATCGCCAAGACGCCAAAGAGAGCCATCATTTTGAAACTTTTGATCTAAATTTTGAAATACCCCATAGTTAAACATTGGGCTATTTATCCCTTTTGGCAAAACATCAGGGCTAGCTATGACTTGTATAGCAAAAAGTAATGCGCAAAAAGCGACAACAGGTGAACTAAAAGTTGGCACATTCGAACGCCATAAACCAACCGCTCGATTTAATAAGCAATTAAATATCATCGAAAAGATTCAGAGCAATAAGGATACCCAAATCTTGGGATTATTTTTGAATTTTGGATCTGCCCAAATTGGGCATCGTAATTTCTAAAAACAAAATCAATTGTTTAAGTGTATAAACTATTTTCAATTTTAAACCTACGTTAACTGAGAATTTAGTTTCTTTAGAATGAAATACAAAAGTATCATGCCCGGAATGGCCATAAGGGCACAGCTATAGAAAAACCATTCCCATCCAAGCGCCTTAACTATATGGCCTGAAAAACCAGAAAAGAAATTTCGCCCTAATACAGCAATACTAGATAAAATTGCAAACTGGGTGGCGGTGTATTTTCTATTTGTAACGGTTGCAATAAATGCTAAAAATGCCGCCGAACCCATGCCAGCAGTAATGTCTTCGAAAAGTACAGCAAAAGCCAACGCCCATTTTTGAGGTCCCGTGTAAGTAATCAGCGCAAAACCTGCTGTTGACAAAGCCTGCAAAAACCCAAATATCCAAAGTGCCTTACCAATTCCAATTCTATAAATCGTAACGCCGCCAATAAACAGTCCTATCAGCGCCGATGCCGTCCCAAATGTTTTTGCAATTAATGCGATATCTACATTTTCATAACCCATGGCTTTATAAAATGGGCTAAGCATCGCGCCCGACATAGCATCTCCAAATTTATAGAAAAATACGAATAGCAAAATGGAAACGGCGCCCTTTCGCTTCATAAATTCTTTAAATGGAGCAACAACTGATTCTACTATCGAACCAGTTTGCGAAACGGCCGGGTTAGGTTCTTTTAATAAAAGAGCAGTGATAATTCCGATGGACATTAGCAGAGCCATAATCCAGTAAACGTGCATCCACGAAAAATACCCGGCGATCCCGACAGCAAATCCACCAGAAACAAGCAGACCAACGCGGCTTCCATAGGAACTCATTGACGAACCCATCCCGAGTTCTTCATCACTCAAATACTCAGTTCGCAAGGCATCAATTGCAATGTCTTGAGTGGCGCTAAAAAAGGCAATCCAAACACAAACGGCTGCCATCAACGCTAATGACTGATTGGGATTCAGAGTTCCTAACAACATCAGCCCAATTAATATTGCAGTTTGGGACGCCACCATCCAAAAACGCCGTCTGCCCATTCTCAAAAAAGCAAATCGGTCTAAAATGGGTGCCCACATGAATTTCAACGTGTAGGCCATTCCAACCCAGCCAAAATATCCGATAATTGTAATATCTACTTTGGCTTCGGCCAGCCACAATTTAATTGTATTACTTGTTAGTAACAACGGCAGTCCGCTGGAAAAACCCAGTAAAAAAATAATTAGCATTTTTCTGTTGAACAAAAGTATCCAGAAACTTTTTCGATCGTTAGACAAAAAAGTCCCCTTCAGCTAGGACGGCGAATGTATCGCCTGTAAATGATTTCGTTTATGCATTTTCCATAGTAAATGTGAAATATACGGACGACGACTTTCGCCAGTTGTAACCATCAAAAGTTTGGTAATTTTTAAATCATCCGAATCGGTATAAAGTAAAATCAACATTTCTTGAATATAGTTGGTGTTTAAAGTCACATAGTTGTCTGTGCCGACACCTAATTGAACATTCTTTTTTTCCCACCAGGAAAACGGATGGTCTTTGTAATCTTCAAATCGACCCGTTAGTTTGTTATTTGAGGATGGCAGTGTAATGAGTGTGACGTCTTTTTGAATCAGTCGATTTAAGACATCATGTTGATAGTGTTCAACTTCGCGTGCCGTATGAAATTTTGATTTAAGAAACAGAATTTCTTCTTCGTTAGTAAGCGTTGTTCCGGCTAATAATTTTTCAAGAACAAATTTTTTGTCGCCCCAATCTAGTTCTTTCAGTTCCTGATACACTGGATCTTTGGGATCAATTTTGTCTTCATTTCGATTTTTCTTAATAACTTCTTGATACAAACGATGAAAATAAGTGTTTGGATTTATACCCAGGCTTATCCCATGTTCTAGCGTGTCGATGTGCCAAATATTCATAGCATTGTCGACTGCTTGAATTCCTTTTTTTAATGTATAAAACGTTTCCCCGTGATGGGATCTAATTTTAAAACCGCGGTACTGCAGTTTTCTGAACCCGGCCGCTAACTCATTGAAATGTTCTTTACGGTAGAGTTCTTTTTCATCTCCAACAGTATCGACATCCGTTAAGTAAGGCTCCAAATGAGGGTATTTGTCCAGCATTGTGACCAATTCATCCACTTGCTGCATGAAATGCTCGCGGCGATTTTTAAATTTATCTTTATCGAAGTGATGGGATTCTTTTCTAAACGAAGGTGACAGTGTAAAATTGAAATCAGGATGTTGCTTTTTAAATTTTATAAATCCATCGTACAGCCCGACGACAACGTCTTCAGACGATAATTGACCCAAACCTGGAATTTGTTCAGACGAACTGGAAGTAGATCGCGACAATGAAAATTTTAATCGAATATGACCAACGTTGTATTTGGTATAAAGTTCAGTCGCCAAGTGGTAGGCAGCTTCTGTATGAACTTCCTTAGTAATAAAAATTAATTGTGGCAAATACAAGATTTTCAAATAGGTCGAAAATCCTTCATTTTCCTTTAATCGAATTAAATTATCAATGTCTTCAGGACACGTAATCGGAATCGACATTGGGCCATACACCTGTTTAATTCGATCCTCATATAATTTCTTATTTGGCCCATCCAATAGCTTTTTAAGCCTCGGAAAAATAAAATCGGCTGTCAGAGAACCCGTTAGATGAATATGTTCTTCTTTGTATTTCAAAGGAAAGTTTTTAAAAAATTCAAACATGGCATCTGAAAAACTATGTTCAAGTAATTTATTGATCTGAATCTTGTTTGTTCTAAACATATCCAGCAATTCACGAAATTCTTTTATTTCGTTATTCACTTCAGGGTGTTTTTTCGCTAGGTCAGAATTCAGAAGCAGATCCAACGTATCTACTAGACTCACGCCATTAGTTTCACCGACCATGTTTGTTAGATACTTGACTAACACTTTTTGTAGATCTCGCATCTAAATCACCTTTACTTTCCAATTATCCGTTTATACATAACTTTATGAGGTCCAATTTCAGGAAGCTCAAACATTTCGCCGCTATTTTGAAACCCGTTGGCTTTATAAAACTGAAATGCTTTTATGCGTGCGTTGCACCACAATAAATCACAGCGTTTGTCTTTTAAAAAATCAATCGTAGACATCAAAAGGGCGCCGCCAAAACCCTGTCCCTGATAATTAATATCTGTGGCCATTCCGCGCAGCCGATAGGGAAAACCGCAGTGAAGATTTTTATTGGATCCGGGAAAAATAGTAGCAACGGAAATCAATCGATTGGTATAGAACAATCCGAAATGAGTAGTTGTAGCATGAAAATCTTCGGGATTGAGGCATTCCTTTTTACTCAAGTATGGCTTCAAGACTTTTTGTCTTAAATCTAACGTCTGTTCAGAGGTGATGAGATCAATTTTATAGTTGGAAATCATATTTTAAATGTTGGGGCATAACAATCGCAAGCGATTATGATACCTGTGCATTTAAATATTGAAGCCAATTATCAGGTATTTGTCCATTCCTGAATTCAAAATCTACGAACGGTAACCAATGAGGCGCCTTAGGTATTGTTAGAAGTGGCATCTGTGCTTGCGCTGGTGTTCGATTGGCTTTTCGTTGATTACAATTTCGACAAGCGGTCACTACGTTAGTCCAGCTCTTTTCGCCTTTTTTAGAGGCGGGAACTACGTGATCAAGTGTCAGTTGTTTGTAAGAAAATTTTTCAGCGCAGTACTGGCAAATAAAATCGTCTCGCAAATAGACGTTCTCGCGACAAAATCGAATTGCATTTTTATTTTTGAGTCGGACGTAGGATTTTAAACGAAGGACGCTGGGCAGTTGGAATTTCTCTCTTGAGGATCTAGCGTAATCTTTGTGGAACTCAAGAATTTCAACTTTGTTTTGGAACCAAAGAACTATGGCTTTCTGCCAGCTAACCACCCGAATAGGCTCGTAGCTAGAGTTTAACAGAAGAGATCTAGAATTCATTAACCCCCCATCTCAGCTTGATTTTCCTCGGCGTCCCAAAGGGCGAACACCCTCATTTATATTATATTTGGTTTTTTTATTGATTTTCAAGAGGCTTTCGATGAAAACGGCCTAATAACACTCTTCCTGTTGGACTCATAATCAGCAGCAAGACTCAACAATAAGGATTCTTTATGTCCAAACGTGTTTTCGCCTTCAATTATGTCTTAAAATCAACCTCTGGCGAAGTTCTCGATGCCTCTGAGAAAAACCAACCTTTGCCTTTTTTAGAAGGATCGTCTCAAATTCTACCGGCCCTTGAAAAAGAAATCTTAACAATGCAGGAAGGGGATAAAAAGGTGGTTAAATTAACTCCTGAACAGGCTTATGGGCCACAATCTGATACGATGGTAATGGAAGTAGAAAAGCATGAGTTAGCTCATTTGACCGACTTAAATATTGGCACTTTCTTGCAATTAGACCTGCAAAATCAAACCAAAGTAGTTCGCGTATCAAAAGTATCCGATTCCCACGTAACCCTAGATGGGAACCACCCTCTGGCCGGTAAGTCGTTGGAATTTGATATTGAATTGACGTTGGTTCGCCCAGCTACGCAAACTGAACTGGATCATGGTCATCCACATGGCCTGCATGGACATAGTCATCACTAGTCTCAAAATAGGTTTATTGCCGACTTTTAAAGTGCGCTAAAATCTAGCTCTTGGGAGAGTAGTTTTTGAGTTTACTTTTTAAAGTCATCATTATAGTCTGATACCTGTCCGCGTGAGTTATAGGTCTTCTGAAAAAATGCACCCATGGTTCTTGCGGGTTAACAACCCATAAAGTTTTACGTTTTGTAAGGAGGAATAATGGGAAAGAAAATATATGTAGGTAATTTAGCTTTTTCAGTAAGCGAAGAAT